>JAZKEP010000268.1:0-14217 GCA_040387015.1 Bacteroidota bacterium | reverse complement strand
ATAAAAGTGAGTGATGAAGTTATCGCTCTCGTAATATTGAAAAAGGAAGTCTTTGTATTGAACCCGGTTTTGTCCGAAACGCTCGGTGGCCTGAGAGAAAGAAACAACAGACAACAGACAACAGAGAGCAGACACCATTCCGCATAACCCAGCCTTTCGGATCATCGAAGTGTTGTTCGGGAAATCATTTCTTTTCAAAAAAATCATTCGTAAAACTTCAAACGTCAAGGTAGAATATTTGTTTTGCAGTCAATCATTCATCGACAATATCAATGATATTGTTGACTAAAAACCAAACTTAATTAAAATAGTTGCATGCTCAAGATTCATAAACATACTTTTAATCCGTTTCAGGAAAATACTTACATCGTTTCGGATGAAACCATGCAATGTGTAATTATAGACCCCGGCTGCTCCAGTGACAAGGAAAGAGGTGAATTGCAGAAAACTGTTGAGGCTTTCGGGCTTACACCGGTTAAGTTGCTGAACACGCATTGCCACATAGACCATTTTCCCGGAAATAAGTTTGTGTGCGATACTTACAACCTGCTTCCCGAGTTTCATGAAGTGGAGTTGATAGTGATGTATGAAGCGCTGAAGTATCAGAGTTACTTCGGGTTTGAGCTGGAGGCTTCTCCCGAACCTAAGAACTTTTTAAAAGACGGAGATGAAGTGAAATTCGGCAATACAATTCTTAAAGTTCTCTTTACTCCCGGTCATTCTCCCGGAAGCCTGTCCTTTTATAACGAAGCGGAGAAAATAATTATCAGTGGCGATGTATTGTTTCAGGGCAGTGTGGGCCGCTATGATATACCCGGGGCTGATGGCAGTGTATTATTTGAAACCCTTACCGGCAAAATGATGACGCTTCCCGATGATGTAAAAGTTTACAGCGGTCACGGCCCCGAAACTTTTATAGGCATAGAGCGAAGGAACAATCCCTTCCTGCAAAGAGGGGCCTTCTTTCAATAGCTGAACAATTTCTTTTCCTAATTGTTGAATTGCTATTTTCATATAAAGTAATTCAGGCATGAAAAACGGTTTCCTCTTCTTTCTCGCGTTAACTTCTTGCAGTGTTTTTTCACAGACTTATACCGTAGGCACACAGACCATTACTTATACCGATGCAGCGCGAAGTAATCGCGCGGTAGAGGTAGAGTTTCGTTATCCGGGAACTAACGGAGCACTTGCAAGCGGGCAGTTTCCGTTTGTTATCTTTGCTCACGGCTTTCAAATGGACCAGGTGCCGTATTACCCCTATGCCGATTCGCTGGCGAAGCAAGGCTACATTGTTGGATTACTTACTACCGAAACCAGTCTTTCACCAAGCCACGCCAACTTTGCGCAGGATCTTATTTTCGTTCACGATAAATTGATTTCAGAAAGTAATACCAATATGGCTTCTCTCTTTTATCAGAACGTAGTTCCAAAAGGTGCGCTTGGCGGGCATTCGATGGGTGGAGGCAGCACCGTTCTTTCCGCTCAGTATGGAAACCCCGCAACCTGCTATTTCACTTTTGCTGCAGCGGTTACCAATCCTTCTTCTACTACGGCTGCTCCTTCCATGACCAAACCTTACCTTTCTTTTGCCGGAAGCAGGGATTGTATTGCTCCCATTGCTACTCATCAGCAGTTGATGTATGATGCTTCGGGTTCGTCTTGTAAGTTTTTAATCAACATTACCGATGCGCTTCATTGCCAGTTCGGCAATGGCAACTTTCAATGTAATCTGGGAGAGGGGTTTTCTTTCTGCGCTTCCTCACCCCTTAGCCGTGCCGATCAAATCAATAAAACACTACTCTTCCTGGTTCCCTATCTCGACTATTATCTCAAAGGCGATTGCAGTGCCTGGACTCTTTTTGAAAGTCGCTATGCTTCTAATACGGGCGATGCCATGCAGCGCAACTGCACCAACGTTATTCCTTCTAATCCTTCTATCAGCGGCAATAATTATTTCTGTAACGGAAGTAATACTACTCTTACAGCTCAGCCGGCTTCTTTCAGTTATGTTTGGAATGATAATTCAACGGCTAATGCGCTTAGTGTTGCTGCAGCAGGAAATTATTCAGTGGTGGTAGGCAATGGTGTTTGTGCTTTGCCTTCGGTTTCGGTGAGCGTTACAGAAAGTTTTCCTCCCGCCAATCCAACGGGCATTTCGGGCAGCGATACGGTTTGTTCCAACATTGCAAACATCGGTTTCTCTGTTGCCAACGATACTACTGCAACTACTTACAACTGGACTCTGCCGAACGGGTGGACCGTTACGTCAGGCAGTAATACAAACGCCATTGAAACCACATCCGATATGAGCGGAGGAATAATTTCGGTAACGGCAGAAAACAATTGCGGCCTTTCGTCCGCTGTTCAGAAAAATGTGGTGGTTGTGCCTTCTAACCTTGGTAGTGCAGGGCTTATTACTGGCGATACTTTATTCTGCGAGGGCGAAACTGCACAGTATTTTATTGCTACTGTCAGCGGTGCCGATTCATATATATGGACATACCCGACAAGCTGGACGCTTGTTGGTGGAAGCAATAACGATACTGTTTTGGTTTTGGTTTCGGGTAGCGGGCCGGTGAATGTGCAGGCTGCTAATGACTGCGGCCAAAGCATTCCAGCGGTGCTTGATGTTACGGTTAGCGATACTCCTCAGGTTACTATCAGCGTTCAGGGCAGTCAGCTGGTTTCGCAAACAACGGGAAGCAGTTATCAATGGTATTTAAATGGCGTGGCCTTAAACGGTGAAAGGAGTTCATCTATCAGCCCCTCGCAATCGGGCAATTACTCGGTAGTGGTAACCAATGCCAGCGGTTGCAGCGGAATATCGCAGGCGGTAAATTTTATTTTGACCGATGTGATGGAAATAACAGACGAAGCTTTCCGCATCTATCCCAATCCTAATGCAACAGGTGTCTTGAACTTTGAAACAAGTCGCCAGTGGGAAGGGGCTGCGGTGGAAGCTTTTGATATGGAAGGGAGAATAATGAGGACCCGCGAAATCATAAAACCCGTTTCAGCAATTGATATTTCCGGTTTTCCCAAAGGCATTTATACCATCACCATAGAAAAGAACGGCCAAAAGCTGCGCAAGAAGCTGGTTATACAGTAACGAATTTCAACCCGAAGCAATGCCATTAGGTTAAGAAGTTAGCAATTGTGCTTTTACTACGGCCACCTTGGTCCCGAAAGCGGCCATATATATTACCGGTTCAACGGTGCTGTTTACTCCTGCGGCCTTATTTTTCTTACCTATTGCAGTAAATACTCTGATGGTTGCGTCCCGTTTCTTAACAGGGATATCTACTCTTACAGACTTTGCCATCTTTTTTGTTTTATCGGTTTCTTTAATTGTTCAGAAAATCACTTCTTTCATTCGTTTTAACACAAAAGATGTCTGGAAAGTCTTCCTCTGGAGTATTAAAGTCTTCCTCCGAGGTATTAAACTCGCCCTACGAAGAATTGAACTGATTCCACAGAGAATAAAAATCTTAAGCAGAAGAATTAAAGTGATAGTTTGAAGAACAACGCTTAAGGCATAGCACTTGTTTCCGGGCGTATTTGCTCGCCCGGCTTTACTCTTGGAAGTAAACTCTTTTTACACGGGTAGATATTCCGGTAAGTATTTCGTAGGGAATGGTTTCTGCCGCTTCGGCAATCTCTTCAACCGTTGGATTATTGCCAAACACAATTACCTCATCGCCCTCGCTGGCT
Organism: Bacteroidota bacterium; assembly: GCA_040387015.1. Lineage (GTDB taxonomy): Bacteria > Bacteroidota > Bacteroidia > Chitinophagales > LD1 > Bog-950. The sequence continues at coordinate 10,506 of JAZKEP010000268.1, read as the reverse complement.
TCAATGCCGGTAATATCCAGCATAGTCATATCCATGCAAACATTACCGATAATAGGAGCAAGTTTTCCGCTCACTAACATTCTTCCATTTTTATCCGAGAGCTTTCGGCTAAGGCCATCAGCATAGCCAATTCCTACAGTAGCAATGGTTTTATCTTTTGATACTTTTCCTACCCTCCCGTACCCAACGGTATCGCCTTTCTTCACATGTTTAATTTGCGAAATAGTTGTTTTAAGGGTAGAAACGTGCATCAGTTTGTCACTTACTTTACCGGACGAATCGATACCATAGAGCCCTATACCTAAACGCACCATGTCGAACTGCGCTTTGGTATATCGGGTAATGCCGTTGCTGTTGAGAATATGTTTGAGAATTTTATAATCAAACTCACCGCAAACAGCATTGCTCATGGTCTCAAAATTCTTGATTTGTTCTTTGGTAAAGTCCTCATACACATTGTCCTCACTGGCAGCCAAATGAGAAAATACGGAAGCAATTTGCAGCTGATTATTCAGCTTTATTCTTATTAATAACTCAGGAATTTCATCTTTATTAAAACCCAATCGGTTCATGCCTGTTTCAAGTTCAAGATGAATTTTGTATTTGCTTCCATCGCCACTTCGCAGCAGCGCCAGAATTTCAGAAAACCGTTCAAGCAAGCTCAGTGAATAAATTTCAGGTTCCAGATTGTATTGAATCAAGGTCTCAAAACTTCGCTGCTCGGGATTCATCACCATAATAGGTAGTGTAATTCCGTTCTTTCGAAGTTCTACTCCCTCATCGGCATAAGCTACTGCGAGGTAATCAACGCGACTGAATTGAAGCATATTGGCAATTTCAAAACTCCCGCTTCCGTAGCTAAAAGCTTTTACCATCGCCATAATCTTTGTTTCGGGTTTCAACAGCGATTGATACACTTTCAAATTATGTGTCAGTGCATTCAGGTTTATTTCAAGCACTGTTTCATGTGCCTTCTTTTCTAAAAATTTCCCTATTACCTCAAAGCGAAATTTCCGAGCGCCTTTCAGTAAAATAACCTCGTTATGGAAACGCGATGAATCCAGATGCTTGAGAAACTCATCCGTGCTTTCGTATAATTCAAACTGGAGCGATTCATTTTTCTCAAACAGTTTTTTCTGATAGGACAGAGAGTGGCCGATGCCTATCAGCCTGTTTACTTTACTTTCTTGAAGCAACTGTGCAACTTCGGTATACAAATCTATTTCGCCCCTGCCGCTTTGTAAAATATCCGAAAGAATAACTGTCTTTTTCGGATGTTGATTCTGTTGTTTCAGGAAATCAATGGCAATTTTCAAAGAACCGATATCAGAATTGTATGTATCGTTAATGAGGGAGCAATTGTTGATAGCATCGCGCATCTCCAAACGCATTTTTATACCTGTAAGATGTTTCATACGTTCTTTGATCGTAGAAAAATCTTTCTTCAGATACAACATCACACACGCGCAGTGAATGGCGTTCTCCACACTTGCTTTATCTATAAACGGAATTTCAAAATCCAGCTCTTTGTTCGAGTAAGTGCAATGAATAAAAGAATGACCATCCTTTTGCATTACGCTTGTTACGCGCACATCTGCTTCTGCACTTACACTCCAGTTAAATGTTTTGATTTTGTTCTCTGTATCATCACTCCCTTTTGAAAGTGCATTAATCTCGGCAATGCTTTGATTAATGTCTGGATAGTCTTTACAGTAGATGAGAATTTCTGAGTTCACAAACAGATTTAGTTTCTCTTTGGTTTTATGTCGCGTACTCAAAAATCCCGCACTGTGCGCTTCTCCAATATTCGTAAACACTCCGATATGCGGGCGAATAATTTTTTCGAGGTTTTGCATTTCTCCCGGCTCAGAGATTCCCGCTTCAAAAACACCCAGTGTATTTTCGTCATCTATCAGCCATAGCGAAAGCGGAACACCTGTTTGCGAATTGTAGCTCTTCGGATTGCGAACAATGTTGTAATCTTCATGGAGTAATTGATAGAGCCATTCCTTTACTATTGTTTTGCCATTGCTTCCTGTAACAGCAATTACAGGCAGTGTGTGTTGACTGCGGTGAAAGCCTGCTAATTTTTGTAGGGCTGTAAGGGAATCCTTCACCAAGATAAAATTCGCCTCAGGAAATGTTTCTGAGTTTTGCTCTCTAGCCACTACAAAATTTCTGACTCCCTTTTTGTAAAGATCTTCTATGTAGTTGTGCCCATCTAATTTCAATCCTGCTAATGCAAAAAATAAAGTTTGTGACGGATGAATCAGTTTACGTGAGTCAAGCAGCAATTCGTTGATGGAGGCTTCCTTTTTGTTTTTAGACAATAGCTTCCCTCCAACTGCCTTTACAACTTCCGAGATTTTATATTCTGTTTTCATTTTTACCCAAACTAATAACTATGGCCGAATACTCCAAAAGCTTCCCCTGCCTTGTTCGATTCCACAAACATGTTGGCTGTTTCCGCAATAGTTTCCTTAACGGGTTTGAAATTATAGTTTAATGTGCGTTTTATTTTTTCGTTGTTGTAGGTGAAACTAATTGAAGCAAGTTCAGCGCTCTCCTTTGTTATAAGTGGTCGCTTTTTAGTAATAAAGGATTTAATTGCTTCTGTTCTCCATGCAACCTGACGCAGAAAATTCCCTGCCTCAAGAGATGGACGCTTTACTTTCATCTCATCCGCCATATGCCACATTACTTCACGGAATGAAACATTTTCTGCGCTAAGAATAAATTTCTCCCCACTGATATTGCTTTGCATTAATTGATACATGCAGGAAGTAACATCGCGAACATCAATAAACCCGTTGGTAGCAGTGGTGTAAAATTTCAAGCCATTATATATTTCCTGAAACAAAGAATTAGGCTCTGCATCCCACCATCCTCCACCGAGGATAGTACTGGGGCAGACAATAACGACATTCAATCCTTCTTCACTGGCTCGCCATGCCTCACGCTCGCTATACTGCTTACTTCTGTAGTACCAAAAAGATTTATTGATGTTGGCATCTGAAAACGTCTCGTCAATCACTTTGCCTTTGGTTGGAATACCAAAAGCCGCAATTGAGCTTACATGAATCAACTTACTAATGCCACTTACCAATGCTGCATTCATCACATTGGCAGTTCCTTCAATATTCACCTTCATCATATGGTTAATTTCGGAAGGAATAAATGAAACTACCGCAGCGCAATGATATACCTTGCTTACGCCTTGCATTGCTTCTTCAAGCGATGAGATATCGAGAACATCTCCTTCAATCCATTCGATTTCATCCGCGAATTTTCCAAGAAGCGATACATCGGAAGTGGCACGTTTGATAGCCCGCACTTTTTCGCCTTTGCTGAGAAGTAATTTTGTAAGATAAGAACCGAGTAATCCTGTCGCTCCTGTAATTAAATTCATGAATACGATTATAAATTGCAAAGTAGAAAGTGCGAATAAAATATAACGATAAACATGCTTTGTAATTTCTAAGGTCTATATACTGCTCCTCCGATAGAATCTTTAGATGCCCCAGTCACACTTTTCAAAACATTCACTTCGTTGCGCATTCTCAATACGCCCATAAAAGCAATCACAAGTGCTTCTTTAAACTTTACTGTTTCATCACCTGGAACTTCAACATTCATTTTGGTTTGCGCATGAATCCGCTCCATTAAAAATTTATTAAACGCTCCTCCACCGGTAGCTAATATTTTTTCTTTAGCTCCAAATTCTATTTTTTCTTTTTTCGAAATCATAGTTACATGATTGCCCACTTGAAAGGCAATGTGCTCTGCATACGTTCGCATTTTATCTTCAATAGAGATGGGAAGCTCTTCCAATAATGGAAGAATCATTTCGCGAGAGAAACTATTGTCGAGCGACTTTGGATAGCTAAGCTTGTAATATTCAAGAGCATTTAATTTCTCAAGCAATTCTTGATTTAAACTTCCGCTTGCCGCAATCTCGCCCCCTGCATCGTAATCTTTTCCTGTTCTGTTTGCCAGCATATTCAAAATCTGATTGGCACAGCAGATATCAAAGGCAACTATCGAATGTTCTGTTTTGCAGCTAATATTGGCGATGCCGCCAATGTTTAAACAAAACCTGAAATGAGGGAAAAGTAATTTGTCACCAATAGGAACAATAGGAGTTCCCTGTCCACCATCGGCTATGTCAGCTGAACGAAAATCGCAAGCAACAGGAAGATTGGTTCGTGCTGAAATGGCTGCACCATCTCCAATTTGAGTCGTAAATTTTTTTTCGGGGAAATGAAAAATAGTGTGACCGTGCGAAGCGACTAAATCGACTTTATCCTTGAGAGAATTCTTTTTGATGAACTCATTTACTTGTTGCCCGAAAAAACTTCCCAAACCTGCGTGAGTTTCCCAAAGTGTTTTTGCATTAGACACAGGCAAGCCTTTTATTTCCTGCATCCATTCATCGGGATACTCAACAACGCTTGTCTTCAGAATTTTAAAACTCCACTTATTATTCTCTGTTCGAAATTCGCAATAGGCAATATCCAACCCATCAAGCGAACTACCGCTCATTAAACCAATAACCCGGTAACTTTCCATTTATTTATTGTGCCAGCTAACAATCAAATCTGCTACGGCAGAAATTTCAGCAACAGATAACTTATCCTCAAATGCAGGCATCTTGTTTTTGCCATGCGTTATGCTGTTTATTAAACCAGCCTTGTCAAGGGCAATGGTTTGAAGGTTTGGAGTACGGCTGTCTTTTATTCCTTCAGCTCCATGACAACGGGCGCAATTACTTGAAAATACACTTGCACCGTCTATTTTAACCTCAGCTGTAGGAGCGGTTTTTTTGGAGCAGGAAGCTATGGCAATTAGAACAGCAAAGATGGCAATGGATACTTTTTTCATAAGGAATAATTTTACTGCTAATCTATAATAGAAAAGCAAACTAACGAAGAAGTGTCACATTTCCTTTACGTACAACTTCTTCAAAATCTTTTGTTTGAGCAACTACCTGCCATACATAAACTCCTAATTCCTGTTCCACGCTTTTATATATCCCATTCCAGCCGTCATTGATATTGGTGGTATAAAAAACCATTTCTCCCCACCGGTTGTAAACCGAGAAATCTTTCAGCTTATCAATATTTAAATAACGGGCGATTCTAAAAATATCATTCACTCCGTCTCCATTCGGTGAAAATGCTGAAGGAAGCAAGAGGAATGTATTTACCTCAACCGTAATAAAAACTGTATCGCTGTTTTTACAGCCTAAATCATTCTCCGCAAATAATACATACGATTGAGACTTCGTTATTTCTGCCTTGGTTTGAAGTGAAAGAGGGTCTTCTAAATAGCTGCTCGGAGCCCAAAAATATTTTAAAGCATCTGTAAAGCCGTTAAGCACAGCATGTGTGTCTCGCCAAATTAAGGTATCGTTTCCAGCTTTTACAATAGGCAGGGGCAACACATATACTAATGTTGAATCACGATTTTTGCAGCCATTTACATCAGTAGCATTTACATAGTAAAAGGCAGATATCCTGGGCGATGCAACAGGATTTGGAATAGTAAAGGCACTCAATGAACTATCAAAATCCCACTGGTAAGTTTGCGCACCCGTTACAGATAACTGAACGGAATCGCCATAGCAAACCGAATCAAGGTGATTGAAGCTAAGCACGGGCAAAGACAAAACAATAATTCTCACAGAATCACTTTTGGAATAACAGTAATTAGAAATACTCAATGTGTAAACAGTGCTGATAGGAGGAAAAAACTCCGGACTATAAGAATTTGCATTTAGCAAAAATTGAGTGGGAGTCCATACGTAATTGGATGCACCCTGACTTATAACATTCACATAAACTGTATCATTCAGGCATACATTTTTTGATTCATCTAGTATTACATCAAGCACGGGATCCAAAACATATACAATTACCGAATCCTGGCCAATACATCCGTTAATATCAGTTGCAGTTACATAATAGGTAGTGTTGGAAATCGGTTTTGCTATTGGATTTGAAAGAGACGCTGAACTCAGGCTCGAAGCAGGTGACCACTGATAATTTGCTCCCCCACTTGCACTGATCTGAACACTGTCGCGGAAGTTGGCACCGCTTAAACAAACAGATGTATCGGGCCCAGCACTTACACTGGTAAAAGCATAAAAGGAAATAGTTACAGCATCACTTGCAGTGCATTGAAATTGATTTACGGCAGTAATGGAATACGTAGCAGATGAAGGCGGGGTTGGGGTGGCAATTGGATTTGCTGCGGTTGAATCACTTAATCCGGTCGAAGGACTCCAGGTATAAACAGTTCCCCCGCTTGCGTGAAGCTGAACGGATTGCCCGTAGCAAATAGTCGTATCATTGTTCGCTACATCAGGGGAAGGATTCACTGTCAGGTTTTGGACTGAGGTGTCTTTACATCCGTTCGTTGAAACCACGAATAGACTTATATTGAAAATTCCTGTTGAAGTATAGGTATAGGTTGGGTTTTGTTGCGTATCGGTTCCTCCATTTCCAAACGACCAAAGCGTAGATGCAACGGGACCTGTAGTGCTGTTATTAAAATTGATTGGTTGATTTATACACGTAGTGGCGAATGAAAAACCCGCAACCGGTGTTTCATGTATAGTAATATTTTTTTGAGCCGTATCGCGGCAGCCTAAATCATTTCCGCCAATCAATGTGACTGAATAATTTCCCGGAGACGAATACGAATGACTTGGATTGCTTTGTGTTGACGTGTTCCCATCACCAAAACTCCAGTTCCATAAATTAATGTTTCCATGAGTAGAAACTATTTGGCTTGTAAAACTTGCTGCTGAGTCTTCGCAAACATTGCCCGTTATAAAATCAGCGTCAAAAGTAGGGTAAACATATACATAGGCATACGTTGTATCCGTACAACTAAGTCCGCCTCCTGCATTCTTTATCGCAATCAACCTTACAAGATAACTACCAGTGTCGGGGAAAGTAAACGTGGGTGCAAACTGATTCGAGGTATCGTTGGTTGCATTATTCACTCCAAAATCCCAATGGTAGGAAATAGGGTTTGAGGTCGGTGGGGGATCGTAACTGGTATTCGTAAAGCTGACTGTGTGATTTTTGCAGGTCAAAACATAGGTGCCTATTCCGGTTTGAGGATTAATATTAGTACTGGGGATGCCTGCCACCGGAATATTACAAGGCACTACATTAAATTGAAAATCTCTTCGCATTTCGCCCAGGAAAACTCCGTTGCGATATTCACTGACACAAACCGCCACCACAAACATACCTATAGTATTAGGAGTTCCGGTAATTACACCTGTTTGGGGGTCTATGCTTAAATTGTTTAAGCCTCCCGGATTATTCAAAAAGTTGGAAGAGCTATAAGGGAAATTGTAACTCACCGGAGAGTAAGAGGGCGGAGGAGGGGCATCTGCACAGGGCTGAAAGGAAATGGAACCTACAACACCGTTAATGCTATTTGTAGGAATAAGGCTAGGACAATCAACATCTGCTCCATCATAAGGATCACACAAACTATAAACAAGCTGATCCCCATCGGGGTCGTTGGCGGAGTGATCAAACACCAGCGGGGCATTATTACAAATAAAAAGCGGAGGGAAGGTGTTAAACTGCGCACTGTTATTGCAAGTAGCCTCGTTGCTTCCGGTAATGTGCACTTGGTAGGTAGCGCCCTGTTCGATGGGAATATTAGCCACACCATTATTGCGGCAGCACCGTTGGTAAACAACATTGTAACCTCCGGTAACCGAAGGAAGGGTAATAATAGTGGTGTAGATAGCACGCTCCACACAAACATCCGGTTCAATCAGACAGGGGTTTGAAAAAGTAGAGCTCAGTTGGGTAGAGCCCGGAAACGGCATAGCCGGTTGTGAATAAATAGAGCCGTTTGCTGTGAAAATGGTTAAATACTCAGGGTCGCCAAAGCCAGCACATGGTGGGGGGCAATAACAATCGCGGTAAAGTTTTAGGGTAATACGATATTGATCATTCCCCAGGCAATCATAATACAACTCACCACCCACGATATGCGATGCATATCCTATGCTAAGCGAACTCAACAAGATAAGGATAGAGTAAACTTTTTTCATCCTGAATTAGAAGGGAACGAATTTAAGGTTAATTCACCAATAGAGGTATTAACTTTTTTCTTCTTACATAAAAAAGAATGAAATAACAAATAGTTGGCGGCTTACATCCTTTTCCCGCCAGTTAACGTCATTATTCTGTTGTATTACCTACTTTTGCGGTTCGATGAAGTATTCTTAATTTCCCTGTCCAATATATTTTCCATGAAAAATTTCCTACTCCTACTTTTAGTGCTACTCAATGCCTTGTTGGTGACGACAGTCGCTCAGAATAATGTGGGTATAGGTGTCCCGAATCCGGACCCGAGCGCTTTACTTGAGCTAAATGACAATGCCAAAGGCCTGTTAGTTCCTCGCATGACGACAGCACAACGTTTAGCAATAACTTCGCCTGCCAATAGTTTGCTTGTATTTGATATCACTGCCGATTGCTTTTTCTTTTTCAGTACCGCTTCAGGCTGGCAATCGCTTTGTCAGCTATCGGGTGTAACGGGGCCCACCGGTTCAACGGGGGCAATAGGTAACACTGGTCCAATCGGCTTAAGCGGTCCTACCGGCCCAACAGGTTCTGCAGGCGGCACCGGCCCAGCGGGTTCTACCGGAGCAATAGGTAATACCGGCTTAAGCGGCCCTACCGGAACAACTGGTTCTGCGGGCGGCACCGGGCCAACAGGTTCTACAGGGTTAGCGGGGCCATCGGGCCCTACGGGCTCAACAGGTTCCACAGGGGCTGCCGGAGCAACCGGAAAGACCGGGCCTGCGGGAGTTACCGGGCCAAGTGGCCCTACCGGAGTTACCGGCCCTATCGGGGTTACGGGTCCCACCGGTGCAGCAGGGGCTACAGGGCTTAGCGGTCCTACCGGGGCTACCGGCTTTACAGGGCCTACCGGCTCTGAATGGACTATTTCAAGTTTTGTTTTTAATGCAGATGGCACTCTCAACCTTACAACCACTTATCCTCAAAACCTTTCTACCACCGCAGCGGCCTGGCTTACCACAGGGAACGCAGGCACTAATCCGGCAACTAATTTTATAGGAACAACCGATAATGTTGATTGGATAATAAGAACGAACAACCTAGAGCGGATGCGCGTAACCAACGCGGGCTTTGTTGGCGTTAATACCTCCACTCCAACAACTTTTCTGGATGTAAACTCCGGCACTTCAAACGCTATGTATGGCCATAGCAACAACATAGGCGGTTATATTGGTTACGAAACCAATATCACTTTCGGGGTTACTCCGCAAACGTTGCAGGGTGCTGGTATTTACTCAACCAATCCAGCTGCAGGTTATGTAAGCATTTTTGCACAGACCAGCGGAGCGGCATCGGTAGCAGCGGCTATTCAATACTCAAATGTTTGGATTGGCAATTATACCTATGTAGATAATGCAGGAACTTTTCTGGCACCTGCATCTTACACTCAGTTGAACAACACGAGCACTACTTTTGCAGGGCTGAAATCTGCTTTGCGCGCCTATAACCGAAGGGCAGTAGCGGGCAACCCCGGTTGGACCGTAGGGGCCGATTTTTACGGAGGTATTGCAGGCAATGCCGAAGATGCTATGGGCGTAATGGCTTTTGCCGTGGGCCCTGGCACCGGCAACGACCCTCTTGGGGTTTACACTTCCACCTTAAGCGTAACCAGCGGAGGTTATTTTCAGTCTAATAACTCGCAGTATGCTTATGTGGCACTCAGTGGAGCAGCGAATAGAAAGATATTAGGTACCGGTTCGGTGAGCGAAGTAATACCTACAGCTAACCATGGTCGCATTACCCTCACCGCTCCTGAATCGCCCGAGTATTGGTATATTGATTATGGCCAGGTGAAATTGGTGAACGGTCGCGCGCATGTATCGCTCGATCCTATCTTAAAAGACATTATTATGGTAGATGCCGATAATCCGCTAAAGGTAATTTGCCAACCGGGTTTCGAAAACTGCAAAGGCGTTGCCGTGGTGAATATATCCGATGCAGGTTTCGATATTGTGGAGCTGGGCGGAGGAACTTCGAGTGGCGATATTGATTACCAAATAGTGGCTAAACCCAAAACCAATTATGGCGAAGGAAGATTTCCGCAGGCACCCGGCCCGGTTAATATAAAAGCCGATAAAGAACCGCTTGCCGCTAAAGCTGCTAATCAGTTAGTAGGAAAGAAAATTTTCAAATGGCCGGCCGATTGGCAGGTTTACAATTACGATCCGGAGGGCTCTGCCCTTATAGGCGAGGTAATCAATAACGGTCCTAACATGGGTAAGATAAAGTTAGGCGATGGCAAATATGGCGATGCTCTGCCGGCCGATAAGTCGAAGCTGCACAAATAAGAATTCCACTAAAATTTGAGTTTTAAGGGCTTTCCTGGAAACATGAACAGGGCTCCCAAGGCTGGGAGACGCATTCCCGAAAACGTGAACAGGGCTCC
>JAZKEP010000267.1:1818-6425 GCA_040387015.1 Bacteroidota bacterium | reverse complement strand
CAGAAAGGCATTGTACATAGCCAGAATCTCCGCATCACTGTTCTGGCTTTCCAGTTTAGCAAGGTGGTCGGTGATGAGGGTAAGCGTTTTTTTGAAATTTCTAAAGGTATTGACCAAGAAGGAGTTGATCAGGTACCGCCATAGTTTAGTTGCCATGATTTTTAAATTTAAATTGTGAATAATAAAACAACGAATGCATGCTTAACGCCACAGAACATATATTTATTATAGAATGTATTGCAAAAAGTAGTTAAATGATAAACAGCCTTTTAATAGAAGGAAGGAGGATGCAAAAGGCTTTTAAAGCGGAAGATTCAAATTGGAGTAGGTAAACTCTGTAGGGCACCAAGCCCTAAAGCTTTGGAGTAGGCAAACTCAGTCGGGCACCAAGCCCTAACGCGTTGGAGTAGGCAAACTCAGTCGGGCACCAAGCCCTAAGCATTTGGAGTAGGCAAACTCTGTCGGGCACCAAGCCCTAAGCAGTTGGAGTAGGCAAACGCTGTCGGGCACCGAGCCCTAAGTAGTTGGAGTAGGCAAACGCTGTTGGGCACCGAGCCCTAAGTAGTTGGAGTAGGCAAACGCTGTTGGGCACCAAGCCCTAAGTAGTTGGAGCAGGCAAACGCTGTTGGGCACCGAACTCTAAGGCTTTGGAGAAGGCAACCGCTGTTGGCATGTTAGATTGGTTTATTCCTCAAAAAGTAAATAGCATTTTTTAAAGAAGTGTCATGGAAGTGTAAAATTAAAATATGACAAAACTGTGACAATTCTCAGCGTACAAACACTCATCTTTGTAGAAACTTTAAACCATGAGAGCTGCCATTGCCATCCTCTTTGTTTTCCTTTTGATAAATGAGTCTTATTCCCAGAAGTGTGCTAACAACTGGTTGTTTGGAGAAGGTGCAGGCTTAAATTGGTCAACAGGGTCACCGGTTGCCATCAGCGGTTCGGCTATGCATCAACACGAAGGTGTGGCTTGTATTTCCGATACATCGGGGCAACTTTTGTTTTACACCGATGGCGATTCTGTTTGGAATAGAACGCATCAGGTAATGTCTAACGGTACCGGCTTAATGGGCGATTTTTCCTCAACTAACTCTGCACTTATTGTTCCTCGACCCGGCAATATGAACCAGTATTATTTATTTACAAGCGATGACGTGATAGTGGGTACGGACGGGTACAGATATAGCATAGTTGATATAACATTGAATGGGGGTTTGGGAGATGTTACTTCCGTTAAAAATCAATTGTTATATGCTCCTTGCACCGAAAAACTGCAAGCCGTAACTAACAGCGATAGTTCAGGTTACTGGTTACTGACGCACGAAAAAAATACAAATCGTTTTGTTAGTTACGAAATAACCTCTGCGGGTTTATCGGCACCGGTAATATCAGCAGTGGGTTCGGTTTTTACCACATTTAAAGGTGCTGGTTGTATGGCTTTTTCGCCCAACGGAACCCGCTTGGCTATGGCTATGACAGATTCAGACTCCATAGAAATGTTTGATTTTAATACTGCCAGCGGAATGGTAACTAACTGCATGGCATTGGGTTCTGTTAACCCGACTCTTAATCCTTACGTGTACGGAATTAGCTTTTCCCCCAACAGCAGTAAACTGTACGTATCTGAATCCAAAAATCAACGCATCTTTCAATTCGACCTATCAACAAGCAACAGCGCAGCTATTAATGCTTCCAAAACTCTAGTCGGCACTTCACAAACCAATACTATTGCAGCCCTTCAATTGGGCCCTGACAAAAAAATTTATGTGGCCCGTGGCCAACAGACGTATCTGGGAGTTATTCATAACCCCGATTTGTCGGGCGCTGCTTGTAACTTTGTAGATAATGGTGTTTACCTCAATGGGGGAATATCAACGTACGGTTTACCTTCTTTTGTGCAGCCCTACTTTAATCCTGATCAGGGTTGTTCTGCCTTTAACGTTAATATCACTTCTGATAAAAATTTAATGTGCCAGAGCGATACAGCAAGTATTTGTACACCTATTGGTTTTACTTCTTACTTATGGAACACCGGGCAAACAACCTCCTGTATTAAAACACAGTTAGCCGGCAACTATTATGTAACGGTAACTGATAACACAGGATGTACGGCTGAAAGCAATCGAATAAGTATTACTGTTCATTCTTCACCGCCTGTTGGTATAAGTGTAAACGGAGACACGCTTACTGTTTTTGATGCTATTACTCAGCAATGGTATTTAAACGGCAGCGCAATAAACGGTGCCAGCTCCAATACTTATATAGCTAATCAAGGCGGCAGCTATACGGTTGCTGTTACCGATAGCAATGGTTGTATAGCTGTTTCTTCGCCTGTTGTTATTACGGGTATAAGTAAGGTAGGTGAAGAAGATGTGGTGAGTGTGTATCCAAACCCCTTAACCCTTGGCGGTTGGCAGTTGACAGTAGGAGCTAACTTTGTTGGTGGCGAGGTGGAAGTGTTTGATGCAAACGGCAGCGTGGTATACAAATCCGAAATTAGAAATTCGAAATCTGAAATAGCTCCCGAGGTTGCCAAAGGTGTTTATCAACTGCGCATTAGCTCAGGCAAAAGCAGCGTAACAAGAAAGCTGGTGAAGTTGTAAAATATCACCTTGCAGAGTCTCCACGGGAACTCTGCGAATACACAAAGACTAAACTACCTTAGCACAGAGTCCACGAAGCGGTGACCCTGCGCGGACTAGAACATCAAGCAATAAAATTCATAAGACAATAAATTTGCTATTATGAAATACTTTACTCTGCTAATACTTAATACAACTATATTAGGGAATATTCAGGCAGGCAGCATTTGGGGTGGTGAAATATCTTACTCAAGAGATTCAGTTAATCCTCTTCGAATTCATTTAAGCGTAAATCTCTATTCGCCTCGGCATCTACTTCAAGATTCAATACTGATAAGCTGGGGCGATACGTCTATATATTCACAAATTCAATCTTCGAACTTTGTTGGAAATAGCATCTATAAAAATACTTACAAAGCAATCCATACTTATTCTACAATTCCTATTGGGGGTACCTATTCGATTTCCACTATTAATAACAACCGCATTGATGGTATAAATAACATTGATGGTGGCAATAGCATAAACACCCCTTTCTATATTGAAGCAAAAATTAATTTACAACACCAATCAGTACTTTTCAATAACCAATCACCATTTTTTGACAGTTTACCTGTGTTCTATTCGTATAAGAGTCTGCCATATGAGATAAATCCAAATCTTGTTGATTTGGATGGAGATAGTTTGGTTGTTGAATCCATTATCCCTTTGCAAGATGAAAATGTGAATGTTCCTGCATATTCATTTCCAGAACAATACTGCATTGCCAATGGTGCCCAAAGCAATACTTTTAACATTAATAGTTATACAGGTGAAATTATATGGAATGTACCATGTCGCATTGGTATTTACAGTATAGCCATGCGGATATCCGAATTTCGCAATGGAAATCTGCTTGGCTCTATTATGCGTGACCAAAACATTTACGTTCTTGCAAACCCCAATTCAATCCTTCAGCTATCGGCTGATGATTTAACTGTTTCACCCAATCCCGTAACCACAACCCTAACCTGTTCCCTCACCGACCTCACTACAATACCCACCCTGCAAGTATTTAGCATAGAAGGTAAAGCAATTACTGAAACAATACCGGCTACGCAAACCAAAACTGAGATAGATGTAAGCCACTTACCTGCCGGGCTTTACTTTTTAGTAGTACAAGATGAAAAACAGAGAGCGGTGCGGAGGTTTGTGAAGCAATAGAACTTTAGCGCATTCCCGGCATACCTTTCATCATGCGGCCGGCACTGCTTTGTTTCTGCATGGTTTTCATCATGCCCTTCATCTGCTCAAATTGCTTCAGGAACATGTTTACTTCCTGGATAGTGTTGCCGCTTCCGTTGGCAATACGCTGCTTGCGTTTGCCGTTCAGCAAATCGGGGTTAGCGCGCTCTTTCGGAGTCATGGAAAGTATAATGGCTTCTACCTTCTTAAAGGAATCATCGTTAATGTCAACATCCTTTATGGCTTTACCTACCCCGGGTATCATACCGAGCAGGTCCTTCACATTACCCATCTTTTTAATCTGGGCGAGCTGCGAAAGAAAGTCGTTAAAGTCGAAGGTGTTCTTGCGGATTTTAGCTTCCAGCTCTTTCGCCTTCTTCTCATCAAATTGCTCCTGTGCTTTTTCAACAAAGGAAACAATATCACCCATGCCCAATATTCGCGAAGCCATACGCTCGGGGAAGAACACATCGAGGGTATCTACTTTCTCACCGGTAGAAACAAACTTAATGGGTTTGCCTACGGTGTAAGTAACGGTAAGCGCGGCACCACCACGGGTGTCGCCATCGAGTTTGGTAAGCACCACTCCGTCAAAGTCCAAACGGTCGTTGAAAGCTTTGGCGGTGTTCACCGCATCCTGCCCCGTCATGGAGTCCACCACAAACAACACTTCATCGGGCTTTGTTTTCGATTTGATGGCGGCAATCTCCTTCATCATCTCTTCATCCACCGCAAGGCGCCCGGCAGTATCTATAATCACACAATCTAAGCCGAGCGATTTAGCATGCGCAATACCGT
>JAZKEP010000267.1:0-1808 GCA_040387015.1 Bacteroidota bacterium | reverse complement strand
TGGCTATCTCTACCGGGTTCGTGTTTTCCTTTTCGTGGTAAACAGGAATATCAATTTGCCCTCCCAGCACAATCAACTGGTCAACCGCAGCAGGGCGGTAAACATCAGCCGCAACCATCAGGGGGCGTTTATATTTTTTAGTCTTTAGCCAGTATGCCAGCTTATGCGTAAAAGTTGTTTTACCCGAACCCTGCAAACCTGCCACAAGGATAATAGCGGGCGTGCCTTTAATATTAAAGTCGGCCGCTTTGCCACCCATCAGTTCGGTCAACTCATCGTTGATGATTTTAATCATCAACTGGCCGGGCTGAAGCGAGTTCAATACATCACCTCCAAGCGCCTTTTCTTTTACGCGGTCGGTAAACTCCTTTGCAATCTTGTAGTTTACATCGGCATCTACCAGCGCCTTGCGGACTTCCTTAATGGTTTCGGCTACGTTTAATTCTGTAATCTTCCCCTGACCTTTCAGGGTCTTAAACGCACCTTCTATCCGTTCCGATAAATTTTCAAACATAATTTTGACAGTTAACCGTTAACGGTTTACAGCAGCAGCCGTATTAGCTGAGATACTGTGAACCGCGAACCATGAATTTAATAATAAACCAATCTTCTTACCTGCGCCAAATGTTTCGCCAGGCGAATTACCTGCGATGTATAGCCGTATTCATTATCGTACCAGGCGTAAACCACAATACGTTTTCCATCTTCCGAAACAATGGTAGCATGGCTATCAATTTCGCAGGCGTGTGAATTGCCCACTACATCGCTCGAAACCAATTCCCCTGAAGAGGAGAAGTCAATCTGCTCAACAAGGTCGCCATACAAACAAGCCTGACGGAACAAATTGTTTACCTCTTCAACGCTAGTTTTCTTTTTCACTTCCAATTGCAGAATAGCTAAAGAAACATTCGGCACAGGAACACGAACCGAGTTAGAGGTAAGTTTTCCTTTCATACCCGGAAACACTTTCGATACTGCTTTGCCGGCACCTGTTTCGGTAATTACCATATTGATTGGCGCACCGCGTCCTCTGCGAGATTTGCGATGATAGTTGTCCAACAGGTTCTGGTCGTTGGTGTAAGCATGAACGGTTTCCATGTGGCCCTTTTCAATACCCAAATTATCTTCCACCACTTTAATAACAGGAACAATAGCATTGGTAGTGCAGGATGCAGCAGAGAAAATCTTTTGTCCATCGGCTTTATAAGCTTCGTGGTTTACACCGTAAACGATATTCGGAATATCGCCTTTGCCGGGTGCGGTGAGAATAACCATATCCGAACCTTTGGCTTTAAGGTGCTCGCCTAATCCTTTTTCATCGCGCCAAACACCGGTGTTGTCAATTACAATGGCATCGTTTATTCCGTAGGTAGTGTAATCAACCTCCGAAGGTGATTTAGCCGAAATCATTTTTACGGTGTGACCGTTAATGACAAAAGCGTTGTTATCCTTATCTACATCTACTACTCCTGCAAAGCGCCCGTGCACGGAATCTTTGCGCAGCAGGCTGGCTCTTTTTTCAAGGTCATCGCCTGCATGTTCGCGGGTTACAATTCCTTTTAGGCGAAGCTGGTGTCCGCTACCGGCATGTTCCACCAAAAGGCGGGCGGCTAATCTTCCAATCCGTCCAAAGCCATACAACACCACATCGCGGGGTTTCAATACTTTGCGTTCAACGCCAATGAAGTTCTTTAGTTTTTCGGCTACAAATTCATCATAGCCTTTATGGTTTTTGCCTTCGCTTATCCATTCGTGTGCTAATCTTCCCAAGTCAACATCATTCGTGTAAATTTCCAATGAAGTCAAGA
>JAZKEP010000266.1:0-5167 GCA_040387015.1 Bacteroidota bacterium | reverse complement strand
TGAACTCTTTCGGGAGTTACTTCGGAACCATGGAAAAGCCTTTCCATTTTTGAAAAAGACGCTCATTGTTACTAAATCACCCATAACTGTTATGGAACAGCCAATATGATTGACGAAAATTCCTATATAAGCTACGAAACAGCCTATGGATGCTACGAAATAGCCTACACATATGATGAAACAGCCCACAAGTGCTACGAAATCACCCATAAATGTTATGAAACAGCCCAAATGGGCTGTGGGCATAGTAATTGTACCCTGAAGTAGCTCTAGGCAACGAAGTAGTTGAATTGTCGGGCATTCAATTAAAGTGGGTAATCGTGTTCTATAACCGGGTAACCCTTTGAAAGCCTCGGTATTAAAGTTATAGTGACTCAAAAAACATGTCTTCTGTGTAAAAGGCTTTTTATATCTGATTCGAGTAAAATTATTTTAAGAATAAAATGACAAAACCATGACAATTCTCCTAAGCAAGTTATTCATTTAGTGATATATTTGTAGTCGTTAAACCTATCAAAACATAAAAAATTATACATGAAAAAGCAAATTCTACTTAGTTCTTTAGCGGCTCTGGCTTTAGTTTCTGCGGCCTTCCTCATACTTCCGCAAAATGTGCCGGGCAGTTTCGTTCTTGAAAACAAGAATGAAGAAGGAGAAACGGGCCTTAATAAGGCGCAGCGAATCAAGGAAGCTATGGAAGCCCGGTTTAATAAACTTAAGGATGAAAACGGCAATTTCTATAGCTCTTATTATTCCGTTGCTTTAAAGCAGGCTGATTTGCAGAAGCAATCGGGCAGCAGAGCCGGGGGATTAAATTTGCAATGGGAAGAACTGGGCCCCGACAATGTTGGAGGCAGAACGAGAGCTGTTTTGGTGGATAAACGCGATCCTTCAAACAATACCATCTATGCCGGTGGTGTTGGAGGTGGAATGTGGAAATCAACTGACGGAGCTAATACCTGGAGACCCTTACCAAACTGGACTAAATGGATTGCTGTTTCGTGTATAGCTCAAGGCCCTGATAATACAATATATATAGGAACAGGTGAAGGACTTGCCCAAATAGCAGGCACTTCTTTTGGCTCTGGTAGCATGGGCAATGGTATTTTTAAGTTAGATGCAAATGATAATGCAACGCTCATTACCCCTGAAGGATTCCCGTCAGATTCTAGCCTGAATAAAGAGGGAATTTGGGCTGCTGTAAATCGTATAGCAATAAACCCTACAGATAAAAACCAGATAATTGCCGCTACCCACAAAGGGTTGTATCAATTGTTACCATCCGGTGATTGGGACCCAATAGTTATAAGTGGTATCTCAAACGGTCAGTCTGCGGCAGATGTTAAATGGGCAAACGATGGTATAGACATTTATGCTATAGTCGGGGGGAACAATAAAGTAGTGAGGTCTCGAAACGGAGGCTTTACCTGGGAAAAGCTTGCCGTAGCACTCAACCCCGGATTGCCTACTACCCAAGGGAGAATAGAAATTGCTTTAGCACCTTCCGATCCAAACTATGTTTACCTTTCTATTGCTACCACTAGCGGCTGCCTTTTTGCAGTTTACAGAACAATAAATGCTACCAGCGATACTGTAAGATGGACCAATATTGGCAGCCGTGGTCCGTTGTTCGATCTGTTTGGCCCTAATTGTCAGGGATGGTATGATAATACCATAGCAGTTTCTCCTACCGACCCCAATAAGCTTTATGCAGGAGGTATCGATTTTTATACATGGAGCGATTTGTCGGGCTGGAAACTTGCCGATGCAGGTTTAGGAGCTGGTAATAGTAATCCTTACTATGTCCATCCTGATAAGCACACCATTGTTTTTGGTAATAATGACCCCAACCTTATGTATATAGGCTGCGATGGTGGTGTTTATAAATCAACCAATGCATCGTCTGCCTTTCCGTTTCCCAATTACACCATTAAGAACAGAGGATATAATGTAACTCAGAACTATTCTGTAGGTGCAGGCTTAAAAGGCGATGTACTGGGCGGCACCCAGGATAACGGAACTAACTATATTAACTATCTTGGCAACACAAGTATGACTTCTGATGCAGCGAGAGGCGGTGACGGAACGTATGCCGAAATTTCGCACATTGACCCACGCATTATGTTTGCCGGTATCTATTTCGGCAATAACCTTCGCTCAGGAAATGGTGGTAGTTCTTTTGATGGGTTTTACGATATTAAAGTTGATCCGCAAGGCCATACAGAACCATCCAGATGTGGTGGTCAGGAGGGAGCCAATGCTCAATTTATTTCTCCTTTTTGGTTGGGTGAAACAAAAACTGCCGGCAATGGTTTTAAGAAGATTCCTTTTGTTGCCAACCGGGATTACAGTGCGGGAGAGGTGATTTCTCTTGAAAGCAAAACAGCAAAGTATCCATTTCAGCAAGCCATATCTTCGGCACTTACTGCGGGAGATACGGTATTAGTGGATGATCCTATTCGCTCAAGGTTTTTCCTTCATTCATTTTGCGGTGTTTGGTTGACCTCTGATGCACTTGACCTGGGTATCATTCCCCGCTGGTATAAGCTAATGAATGGTATGAATGGTACTGCACAATCGCTGTGTTCATCTACAGACGGAGATGTGGTATATGTGGGAACCAATTCAGGTAGAGTTTACCGTTGCCCCAATATGAATGCCCGGTGTGATACTACTACCTACCCAATTGGTGCTAATGCAATTGGCGTTATTTACACAGCAACATCGCAGTATCGGGTTGCCACCGTTGCTAACGCAAGATCTATAGAGGGTATAGCGGTAAATCCTTCGAATGTTAACCATGTAGTGGCTGTGGTTTCAGGATTTTCAGCGGCTAATTTGCCGCATGTTTATGAATCTAAAGATGGTGGTGTAACCTGGCTTCCACTTATTGCCGGATTGCCAAATATGCCCGTTTATGATGTGGTAATACACGATGACAATACAATTATCATTGGAACTGAACTTGGTGTGTGGAGTTGGGATGGTTCGGGCTGGCATGAAGAAAATGATGCCTTTACCCAGGCTGGAACCGTTGGTATGCCTCGCGTTCCTGTTTATCGCTTAATAGAAAAAAATCTATATAACGATAATTGTAAAGTGCTTTATGTCGGTACTCACGGAAGAGGAATGTGGAGAAGCACTACGCTTACTGCGGGTGGTTGCAACTTAAATGTAACATCAGTAAACGATGTGAAGGGTTCTGAATTTTCCAATCTGAATATTTTCCCTAACCCTGTCAATTCTTCATCCCGTATTTCAATTACCCTTGATAAGAGCGCTGATATAACCTTCAGGGTGTTTGATATGACCGGTAAACTTTATAAAGAAGTGATACAGAGAAATGCAACAGCAGGTGAAAATCAATTCAACCTGGATGCAACTGGTTTAAGCGGTGGAACTTATGTGCTGGCTGCAACAGTTGGAACGACAAGAACGCAAAGCAGATTGTTTACAGTAACTAAATAGGTTTTTAATTTGACAACAATGAATGGCTCTCCTTTTTGGAGGGCCATTTTTGTTTTGTATCAATACCAATTTTCTCCCGCGGTAATTATTCGGTATTCGATGGGTTTTTTTAGACCCTTTACTATTAGATAAGTTATGGTCGCAGCCTTAAGTAAACCGAGCCCAGCATACCCTTGCGCATTTCAAGTTCTGCGAGTCTGCCGTTTTTGTAGCGGTAGAAATAGGTAAGTCCGTCCTGCATATCGGCCTTGTAAGCCCCGTCACCTGTTTTTATTAGTGTGCGGAACTCACCCATCCGTTCGGAAAGAATCTGGCTTGCATTGCAGGGCTCCGCAAAAAATAATTTTACGGTAGAACAGTCCACCACCGGTTTAATACAAAAAGAGCCATCTACGCGGTTGAGCAAATAACTGTTATTCTCCCAATTAATAGTGGTAACCTCCACAACTTCGTTGCGGGTGCTTTTGGAGTAAGAAGAAATTAACCGGTTGTGCTTGTAAACGATATTGTAAGTCAAGGCTATTTTACGCGTAACAAAAAAAACAGTGGCTTCTGACTTGCTGTTGAGGACGTAGTTCGTAATACTGTCGTTTTTTATCTGCTGCTCAACAACTGTTTGGCCAATTTTATTGCCGAACAAAATAATATCAAAGGTGAGTTTTTGAGAGAAAGAGGAGAGGCAAGCAACAGGTAAGAGGAGGAGAAGGATAGAGTATTTCAACTCATGAAATTTTATTGTGCCAATCGCATAAATACACTGGCGCCTTTGCTCATTTCCAATTCGTATAACACCCCGTTCTTATAACGGTAGATATTGTTTACACCATTGGCCAGTTTGCATTCGTATTCGCCTTCGGCAGTTTTAATAAACTCGCAAAATTTTCCCAGGCGCTCCGAAAAAATCCTGCTCTTGTTCTTGGGTTCATTGTAGTATAAATTAATGGCTGAGAAATCAACCAATTGATTCATCTGCAAAACTTCTTCTCCCTTTTTAATAATGTAACGGGTGCCTTCCCACACAATGGTTACCACTTCGGTAATGCCATCTTTTACATTCTTGCAGTAAGAAGAAAGGAGTTTGCCGTCTTTGTAAACCACATCAAAATCCATTAAAGAAGTTTTGTGGGTAAAAAGCACATTTACTTCGCTCACGCTTTTTAGTTTAAACTGCACCTTGCCCTTGCCGTCATCTGTTCGCTCCACAACCGTCTGTCCTATTTTTTTTCCAAAAAGTTCTATATCGTAGTTCTGTTTTTGGGCCATAACAAGAACCGAAAGCAAAACCAGTAAAGAGAGAAACGGTATTTTCATGTGCTTACAAAAATAGGTGGAAAATCGGTTGATTCTGTATTTGAAAATAAGAACGATGAAACTTTTTCATTTTTTATATCCTTGGGTAAATGTTTAACGCAGATTACCTTGACTTTCGAAATTGGGAACTTACAAGTTTGTTCTAAATCAAAGAGCATATTCATCCTCGCTAATTAATATTCTTACTTAGTTCTATGCGCTTTAAAAACAATGTAGTTTAACGGATAGCTTTGTTCTCAAATGTCGTTCAGCAGGGTGTGTAACGGACGTTTTTGTTCTCAAATGTCGTTCAGCAGGATGTGTAACGGACGTTTTTGTTCTCAAATATCGTTTAGCAGGGTGTGTAACGGACGTTTTTGTTCTCAAATGTCGTTCAGCAGGATGTGTA
>JAZKEP010000265.1:0-3903 GCA_040387015.1 Bacteroidota bacterium | reverse complement strand
ATCCGCGATTGGTAACGGGCAGCAACGGTTCGTGCTCGTTATAAATATTGCCGTTATAGTTGATATACTGCATAGCTACTATTTGATAAAATTAAACTTCCCGTTGAAGGCGGGAATTCCTTACGCGTTAGTATGTGCGTAACACCTTGCTGCTTTAATTCTTCGATCTTATCAGTCTTTAATTGATAGAATTGATCATTAGCTTTTCCCGAAAGTACAAATCCTTTTTTCGCATTTGCTTCTGAAACTCCGTAAACCTGTTGAATTCTATGATGCCACTCCCTTACGAATTTCCTATTTCGGACATTAGCCTTAAACTCTACATAGCTTGCACGCTGTGCAAAATACTTCAACTCCGTATTTTCAAAGGGCTGTATGAATACAGATTCTTTAGCTGTTGTTGTCTTTATCTTCTCACAAATTGAAATCATATCATCATGTTGTTTCAATCCAAAAATCTGGAAAGGAACCTTGTATGGAAGTTGTTCATTGAAGTTCAGAATAATAATCCAGAAAATAAGAGAGAATACAACTAAAGTAGCTGAGCTGAATCTAAATCTACCCAGCCAATCCTTCTGAATATTGATTGCTTCCTCAATTATACTGATGCATGCAACTACTCCAAAGAATTTAATCCATTGAGTTACTTTGTAAAACTGAAAGTTACCAATGAAGGTATTATGTAACCCATCCACTGCAAATGCATAAACCAGTATGCCTGTTATTCCAATTACGGTAAATTGAAAGAGAGTTCTTGAATGACCCCAAAAAAAGAACATGCTTGCAATCGCAAGAATGAAGAACACCGCCATTTTTAGTTTAGGGAAGGACAAGAAAATAAAATGATGTGGATGACGAAACTCAAACAGAATCCTGAAGAGCTCCTCATTAGAGATGGACATTACTGAAGTCTTTTGCAGAAGTATCAGGAAAAGATAAACTGCGGCAGTAAAAGCATATATGCTTATAAAAAGGATGAAGGTTTTCCATGCAACTGCTTTTCTGAGAACTGCAATAAAAAGAATAAGACTAAGCACCATCATTACATTAAGACCTTCCAGCAGATGAATAAAAGTGGCACCAGACAAAAGTGCAGCAGATAGAAGATACTTCTTATCAAGGAAGAGAACGATCGCCCACACGACAAAGGCAACTGCCAAACTACCGGCTTGAAAGCACTCGGAGTATAAATCAACGTTTCCAAGAGTAAAATCATTAAGCGGAATAAGTGTAACCAGAACCGAAAGCCACGCAAAGTATTGATTGCGGATAAATCCACGCGCCAGTCTTTCCAATCCTAGAACCAGAATAACTACCGACAGAAAATGAAAGATGAAACAGAAAATCTCCAAATGATTTACAAATGGCAAAAGCAACGTAGCCATTACTGATCTTTCATTTGGCACGGAATGGCTAAGCCCCTGAATAAAGAAATCGCCCGCATATAAAGTGGAGTCGTGAAGAAAGAGTGTATAGGGAAGCAATTCTACCTGATCTCCAGTACCGAAACGATAACCAAAGCGGAGAATAAGCACACTCCATGTAAAAACTGCAAAAAGAATCTGAGAATTTGAGAATTTGAGAATTTGAGAATTGATTTTCATGAAAACTGTATTATCAATTCGCTATGTCTTAACGCATGAATACTAAACCTCTATAGTCTTTAGTTGGTCGCTTATAACAAGCTGGCCAAGTGTCTTTGCCTTAATCTCGTCCACTGTAACACCGGGTGCAATCTCCACTAAGTGAAAGGCACCATTATGTATGTTGTAAAAGCCTAAATCTGTCAGTACGCGTTGTATACATTTCCTTCCTGTGAGAGGTAGTGAGCAGTTGGGAAGCAACTTTGATTCTCCTTTTGGATTAGTCTGCATCATGGTAACAATAATGTTGCGCGCAGAAGCTACCAGATCCATTGCACCCCCCATTCCTTTTATAAGTTTACCAGGAATTTTCCAATTGGCGATATCTCCATTTTCCGAAACCTCCATGGCCCCTAATACTGTTAGATCAATGCGTTGAGCCCGAATCATTCCAAAACTGTAAGCTGAATCAAAAAATGCTGTACCGGGAAGGGCCGTAATGGTTTGCTTACCTGCATTGATTAAATCAGGATCAACTTCAGCTTCGGTAGGGAAAGGACCCATACCTAATAATCCATTTTCGGATTGCAACACCACATCCATTCCCTTTGGAATATAATTAGCCACCAGGGTAGGAATGCCAATACCAAGATTCACATAGTAACCATCCTGTAATTCTCTTGCAATTCGTTTTGCAATTTGTTCTTTCGTTAAAGCCATATTTTGTATTAAAGTCCTCTTTAAGGGATTTAGGGGTTTACTTTCTTACTGTTCTTTGTTCAATCCTCTTTTCGTATTGCTCACCTTTAAAAATGCGGTTCACAAAGATTCCGGCCGTATGAATCTGATTCGGGTCCAGTTCGCCTTCGGCCACTAACTCTTCTACCTCAGCTATGGTAATTTTACCTGCCATGGCCATTAAAGGGTTGAAGTTGCGTGCAGTGCCGCGATAAATTAAATTACCTGCGGTATCACCTTTCCATGCCTTCACGATAGCAAAATCAGATTTAAAAGCATGCTCCATCAAATATTCCTTCCCATCAAACTCCCGTATTTCCTTTCCTTCTGCTATTTCAGTTCCTACACCGGCAGGAGTGAAAAATGCGGGGATACCATAACCGGCCATCATGCACCTTGTGGCGAGGGTTCCCTGTGGTATGAGTTCCACTTCTAACTCACCTGAAAGTAACTGACGCTCAAACTCGGCATTTTCACCTACATAAGAAGATATCATCTTCCTCACCTGCTTCGTTTTCAGCATTAAACCAATTCCAAAATCATCTACTCCCGCGTTGTTCGAAATACAGGTAAGGCCCTTCACGCCTTTGCGTATAAGGGCTTTTATGCTGTTCTCAGGAATTCCGCACAGGCCGAACCCGCCAAGCATCAGCACCGCATTATCGGCAATGTCTTTTACGGCTTCATCTGCGTTTGCCACTATTTTATTCATACTATACTATTTATTTCTTTGAATCTGATTTGCCTTCAGCCTCTTCGCGCTTACTCAACTCGTTTAATATTTCATCATACATCTTATTCAAGAGCGCGGGGTTACTTTCATAAAATTGGAAGCTCTTCAAAAATTCATCCTTACTGATTCCGTGGTTCCTGAAAATCTGTTCGTTGTTATGCTGCACCTGCGCTCTTTCATCTTCCCCTTTTTGGGCGTTGGTTTCAGCCACAGCATCGGAAATGTGTATATCGGTCATAATCAATTTCATCTTCTCAAATGCAATAACATCTCCCGGAACTGGCGGCAGTTTTTCCTTGCAGGAAAACAGAAACAGAAATAGAAAAGGAATAAGTTGCTTCATTATTAACTTCGCCCAAAAATAGAAGATAGAAATAAATGAACCTTGAAAAATACAAACAACTGCTGGCGGAAATAAAGTTGCACGAAGCAAGACTGGTAGCGGTATCCAAAACAAAACCGGCAGAAGATATTCTTGCCTTGTACACTACAGGCCAAAGAGTTTTTGGAGAGAACAAACCGCAGGAAATGGTGACCAAGTTTAAGGTGCTGCCTGAAGATATTGAGTGGCATTTGATTGGTCACCTGCAAACCAACAAGGTAAAATATATAGCGCCTTTCGTTTCTATGATTCACTCCGTTGACAGTGTTAAACTGTTGCAGGAGATTGAGAAACAGGCGCAAAAGAATAACCGCACAGTAGATTGCCTGCTGCAGATTTTTATTGCTACTGAAGAAACCAAATTCGGATTGAGTGCCGAGGAACTTTATGAGTTGCTTACCTCAGTAGAGTTTTCGGCCATGGAAAATGTTCGCATACGGGGCTTGATGGGGATGGCTACTAATACC
>JAZKEP010000264.1:0-23152 GCA_040387015.1 Bacteroidota bacterium | reverse complement strand
TGAAAAAGTAATACAGCAGGGAAATAGTTTAACTGTTATTACCTACGGCATGGGTGTTTACTGGGCCATGAATGCAGCAAAAAATTTCGATGCACAAATTGAAGTGTTGGATTTACGAACGCTCAATCCTTTAGATGAAGAAATGATTTTTGCTTCGGTAAAAAAACATGGCAAAGCCATTGTACTTACCGAAGAAACCATCACCTATTCTTTTGCCGAAGCATTAGCCGGAAGAATTTCTACGAATTGTTTCCGTGACTTGGATGCGCCCGTAAAAATTATTGGTGCCATTAACACGCCCGCCATTCCGCTCAACGAAAATCTGGAAAAAGCAATGCTGCCGAATGCAGAAAAGGTGAGAGAGGCAATGGATGAGTTGTTGCGTTGGTAAAATGAACACTAAGTCCGGGTAGATACCGTTCCGGATAACCGGAAACTCTTCCTGCATCCGGAAAGAAAGAGTCATTTCACGAAACAATTTTATAGTAATCATTTACTATCTGTATTTTTTTCGGTTCCCTAATAATTGATTTTATTATACATTAAAAGGTAGTGTCGTCAATATTTTTCTTTCATTTCATCTGCTTTAATACTGTAATCTGTCGCAGATAAGCTTGTTACCTGCGCCCCTTAGAGGAGACAAAAACTTTGATGGAAGATAGAATTAAAATTATTTTCGCCCCACTAAAACAATCATTCATGCCATATTTATTTACTTCCGAATCTGTATCAGAAGGGCACCCGGATAAAGTTGCCGACCAGATTTCTGACGCACTCATTGATCAGTTTCTTGCTTATGACCCGCAATCGAAAGTAGCTTGCGAAACATTGGTTACTACCGGACAGGTGGTGCTGGCAGGTGAGGTAAAGTCAAATGCTTATTTGGATGTACAGGAAATTGCCCGTGAAGTAATTCGCAAAATCGGATATACCAATGCTGACTATATGTTCGAAGCCAACTCCTGTGGAATTTTTTCTGCCATTCATGAGCAGTCTGCCGATATCAATCAGGGTGTTGAAAGAAAAAAGCCTGAAGAGCAGGGTGCCGGTGACCAGGGAATGATGTTTGGCTACGCCTGCCGCGAAACTGATAATTACATGCCGCTTCCGTTAGAACTTGCGCACATGTTGCTGCGCGAATTAGCGGCTCTTCGCAAAGAAAAGAAGTTGATGACTTATCTGCGCCCCGATGCAAAAAGCCAGGTAACTATTGAGTATGGCGATGATAACCAACCGATAAGAATTGATGCGATTGTAATCTCTACTCAACATGATGACTTTGCGAAAGATGCAGTCATGTTGAAGAAGATTAAAGATGATGTAATAAACATTTTAGTGCCCCGCGTGATGAAGAAATTACCTAAGCGTGTTCAGGCATTGTTCAACAACAAAATAAAATATCACGTAAACCCAACAGGCAAATTTGTTATTGGTGGACCGCATGGAGATACCGGTTTAACAGGAAGAAAAATCATTGTAGATACATACGGAGGCAAAGGCGCTCATGGTGGTGGAGCTTTCAGCGGTAAAGATCCTTCAAAAGTTGACCGTTCCGCAGCTTATGCAGCGCGTCATATTGCTAAGCATTTGGTGGCAGCAGGAGTTTGCGATGAAGCACTTGTGCAGGTAGCTTATGCCATTGGTGTAGCGCAACCGGTAGGCTTGTTTGTAAATACTTATGGCACTTCAAAAATAAAACTGAATGACGGACAAATTGCAGCAAAGCTTTCGAAAATGAGCGAGTTTGATATGCGCCCGTACTTCATCGAAAAGCGTTTCAACCTTCGTTCGCCTATTTATTTGGAAACTGCTTCTTATGGTCATATGGGAAGAGAAAGTAAAGTGGTAGAAAAGACTTTCAACAAAGGCAAAAAGAACGAGCTGAAAGTGAAAGTTAAGTTGTTCCCTTGGGAAGAATTGAATTCACTAGCAGCGGTAAAAAAGGCTTTTGAATTGAACTAATTTCTTGATTCTAATTTATACTTTGCAGGGGCGATTCAACAATCGCCCCTTCGCATTTTATGAGCCTTCTGCTAAAAGGTAAAAGTCTGCTTCTTGTTTTTAGTGCTGGTGTTGGCTGCCCTCTATACATTTACGCCTTTTTTGCAGGCAGTTATGTGAGGAAATTCAATAAGGAGATTAATATAAGGTTAGAGTAGCCTTTAACTTGAAAACAACAGGAAACGAAGATAGACTACATGACGGCCATTGGGGTTCTTTGAATAGTCAAGAATAATGGCGCCATACTTATCATTTCTGAATTCTAAATCAGTTACTGTTCTTGATTCTTTATTGGGAATACACGTAGCGATCCATCCATCCTTCTCAGTAAAATTTTCAGTAAGCTTTTTTTCAAAATTCTTATACGCAGTCTCTATTGATTTATCATAGCTATCACTCTCTTTGATGACGCTTACAAAATCGAGAGGGGAGCTTACAAATGGAAAGCAGTAAAGCATATTAAACTTCTCTCCGGGAATTTTAAGCTTGGTAGAATACGTGTATCTATAATTCCAAAAATTCCGGACACCGCGTGTATCCGTTTTTATAGAACAAAAGCTGGATTCATCATACGATTTAAACACATTAAGAATTGCCTGCTTAAAGTCAGAGAAATTTGAAGCAGTATCCATTTTTTCTGCTTTCGCGGATGGAACAGGCATCTGATCAAAATGTTTCAATCCTTCTTTCATCTTTACCGAAGCTGCTGACTCCTTTTTCACTTCTTCTACAGAATTTGTGGGCAGCGCGAAGCGTTTGGATTCATTAAAGAAATTTATTGAAGCAATTTTTTCATTCTTCCAGTCGGAAAACAAAACTTCAATAGCCAACTCGTCCTGATAGAATTTGAACGCATTCTTTCCAATTATCTTTTGTCCATAGCCCAGGTTTTTAAACAAAGAGGCTGTGTCATCATCGAATGAAATTCCAAAAGGAAGAATAGATGTAAGCCTTTCTAGCCGGGCTTTAGATTGCTCTCTATCATCTGCTATAAGAACACCTTCTACTTTTCCGGTGATAGAATTTACATATAACTTTATCCCTTCAGCCGGGTTTTCAAAACTTCTGTCAATATCCCAATACTGTTTAAATTCCTTAAACTCTTTTGAATCTACCTTCATGCCCAAGCCCACGAGAATATGATCATGCGATACAGTGTCCAGCTCCTTTCCAGAGCCCCAAAACTGAAACCATAAAAAAATGCCTGCGACTAGCTTCAAAATCATTCTGTATTTTTACTCAAGCGAATATATTTTCTTTCCTCGCGCACAAAATTCAATTGTCAACTGTTATTCTTCTTAACTGTCCTATTTTCAAGTTTCACTGCTTTGTTCAAAAAAGCTTTGGGGTCATTGCGTTTCACATTTTGCATGTTTAAGTTTTGTGCCAATATCAGTTTTTCTTTACCATGCTTTGTTTTCATTTCGTCAATAGCTTTGTAAAGTAAAATATCTTTTTCGCGGTCGTCAAACAAATTAATTTGATAATTACCCTCTTCTAAGTCGGAAAATCGCACACCTATCAAACGGACCTTTCTGTTTACATCAAAAAAATCATTAAACAAGTGAATTGCCTTTTGCATTAACACCTTTGAATTTGAAGTAGTTGGTATGGCTAATTGTTTTGTATGCGTTTCGAAATTGTTGTATCGGATTTTCACCGCCACACAGGAAGCAAGCTTTTTGTCTTCACGTAATTCAAAAGCTAATTTCTCGGTTAGTGCTATGATTACTTTCTTCAACCACTCTGCATCATTTGTATCCGTATCAAAAGTTCTCTCACTACTCATGCTTTTGGCTTCGTGATACGGATGAAGTGTTGCAGTTGCCCTTCCGTGTGCGCGCTCCCATAAATCAATACCGCCTTTGCCCATCCATTCATATAGCGCCTGGCATGAAAACTGGCGCAATTCATAAATAGTTTTTATCCCCTTGTCATTTAAAAACCTTTCTGTCTTTTCACCGCAGAAAGGAATTTTGCCTACCGCCTTGGGATCAAGAAATTCCTGCTCTTTCCCTAACTCAATCATGTGTTGCCCGTTCGGTTTGCCTTCGTTGGTAGCCATTTTTGCCAGCATTTTATTGACAGATAATCCCCATGAAATAGGAAGATTTGTTTCTGCAATAATTTTCTGCCGCAGTTCTGTTGCCCACTTATAAGCACCAAAATATTTTTCCATGCCGGTTAGGTCAACATAAAATTCATCAATGGATGCTTTTTCAAAAAGCGGAGCACGGTCGGCAATTATATCCGTTACTATTTTTGAATAGCTACTGTAATCGTTCATTCTTCCCCAAAGGAAAATTGCATGCGGACAAAGCCTTCTTGCTTTTGTGGTTGACATGGCACTGTGAATGCCGTATTTACGTGCCTCATAACTGCATGAAGAAACCACTCCCCGGGTGCTGGTGCCTCCTACTACTACGGGCTTACCATTCAGAGAAGGATCAAAAAATCGCTCGACAGAAACGAAAAAGGAATCGAGATCGAGATGAAGAATTTGGGTTTGCATATTTATTACTAACTAAAATACTAAATATTTTTGCTTATGTTTGATTCACAAAATATACTTATGGACTTTATAGCGACAAACATGAAATTTTTACGCAAAAAAAATCATGGACACAGAATGATTTAGCAGAAGAACTCAACATCAAACGTTCTTTAATAGGCGCATACGAAGAAAATCGCGCACGTCCTACGTATGAAGTGTTACATGACCTTTCGAAACTTTTCAAGTATTCTATTGATGAACTTATTACTAAGGATTTAAGGCAAACAGAGAAGGTTTCGCTTTTCACCGATAAACAGTTGACGAGCGATGTTACCGGAAAGAACCTTCGCGTGCTTGCCATTACGGTTGACAAAGCTGATAATGAGAATATCGAAATGGTTTCTGCAAAAGCATCTGCAGGATATTTGAATGGCTATGCAGACCCGACTTACATCAAAGAGCTGAACAAATTCCGCTTACCGTTTTTACCGGTAGGTACCTATCGGGCTTTTGAAATTAAAGGAGATTCAATGTCGCCCATACTGCCAGGCTCGGTGATTGTGGGTGAATACATTGACAATTGGAAGCAAATTAAAGATGGGCATACTTACATCATCTTATCTAAACATGATGGTATTGTGTTTAAGCGCGTGTTTAACCAAGTGGAAGAAAACAGCACCTTAATTTTGAGAAGTGATAACACTTCTTACCCGGCTTACCCAATTAAGATAGATGAAGTATTGGAAGTGTGGAAGGCGGTGCTGAACATCAGCCACATGAATAAAGGGAATGACATGTCGTATCAGAATATTTTGCAATTGATGCAGGAGTTGAAGAAAGATGTGGACAGTTTGAAGGCAAATTAGAATGATTAGTTATGAAGAAACGATTCACCACCTATTTCCAATCTCCATTAGGTATCGTTGAAATTACCGGAACGGATACGCATATCGCTTCAGTTAATTTTGTGATTGATGAAGGCGAATCTTCGGAAAGTCTTCCTGAAATTATGGTGCAATGCCAAAAGGAGTTGAAAGAATATTTTGCGGGTGAGCGGAAAGAGTTTTCGATAAAGACTAAAGCCGAAGGAACCGATTTTCAGAAGACTGTTTGGAAGCAACTGATAGCTATCAAATATGGAGAGACAAAAAGCTATGGAGATATTGCGAAGCAGATGAAAGATATAAATGCTTCGCGCGCTGTTGGTCATGCTAACGGAAAAAACCCTATTGCAATTATAGTTCCCTGCCACAGGGTGATAGGTGAAAGCGGAAAACTAACCGGCTATGCGGGTGGTATGTGGCGCAAGCAGTGGCTGCTTGATTTGGAGGGAAATATTTCGGGTAGAAATCCTACACTTTTTTAGCCCAAGGTTTACCATTTTTTGTATTCAGTTTATGCGTGTGGTACTTCTGGTAATAGGTTTGGCATTTGTACTTATCGGAGTGGGGACTGCATATGCAATTTTGAAAATTTGGTTTTCTCACCTTAGCCGGACAATGTAGTTCTTTAGGCTATTACTCGATTTGTAGGACTATAACCGAACATTGATAGGTTTTAACCAACGCTGGTTAGGTTAAAGCGGAATCCTGTCACCTTAAAGCCGAACCATGTCGGGTCAAAGGCGAATAGTATTCGGTTATAACCTTACCTCTGTTAGGCTATTACTAAACAAAGTTGTATTAAAGCCTAATACCGTTTCATTTAAACCCTACACAGTTCGGTTTTAGGCTAATCCGGTTTCCTTAAAACGATATAAAAGTATATGATAACCTTACCAGAATCCCTATATTCCCTGTTCTGCCTCCAAAGTATGAATGGAGGCATCTGATGTTAAAGGCCAATGGCCTTTTGAAAGCCAGAGACCTGCATTACACAGCTCCCGAAGAGGCCAACGAAGGATTGGCTAAGAAGGTGGCGCATGGGGCAAACAATGACTGCTTGAAATGAAAATTTCGGATTAGAATTCTATACTTCTCTGAATTCAGCGGCAAAGTTTTCTAATAGTATCTTCATGCTGCGGATACTCAGCAACAAGAGAATTTGCTTTTGCTAATTCAAAGTCTTCGAAGTCGAAACTGGGAGCGACTGTGCAGCCCACTAAGGAAAAGGAGTTTGGTTCGGCTGGTTTTGATGCAAACCAACAGCCTGCTTTTACCACTGCCTGAAAGGTTTCTCCGTTTTCGAGGTTACTTCCAATTTTAATTATTTCAAAGTGTCCTTGCGGATCAATAACATAAACATTCAAGGGGCCGCCACTGTAAAAATGCCACATCTCATCGCTCTTTATGCGATGAAAGGAAGAAAACTGATTTCCTTCTAACAGAAAATAAATGGCAGTGGAAAAGTTTCGTGCATCAGTATAACGATTCGGTAAATAATCTTTTAAAATGATTTCATCGCTTCTGTAGGTATCTTTAAACCAACCGCCTTCGGGATGCAACTGCATTTGAAATTTTTGTATAAGATATTTTGCATCGTAATTCATACGCTAAAAATAAAAACGCCCCGCTAAAAAGCGAGGCGTTAAAGATCAGGAGGGGGTTACTATTTCATTAAGGTTACCGTTCCTGCTATTTTTTTAATCTCGTCATCGTTTAAGTAGGTGGCATTTATCTGATAAACATAAGTATCGTAAGGAACAGGTTTGCCATCCTTAGTTCCATCCCATCCGCTGCCACCACCTGTTCCGTTCTTCTGATCCTGGTTGTAGAACACTCTTTCTCCCCAACGATTATAAATTTCAGTTTCAATCTTTGTAGCCCCGAGAATATCAAATTCAAAGCGGTCGTTCAAACCATCGCCATTAGGTGTAAAGGCGGTAGGAATAAATCTCGCCAATTCATTTTCTACATAAATAGTTATGGTATCGGATGCATAGCAAGAATCAGCACTCATCACCGTTACTGTAAAGATGGTAGTTGAAAACGGAGCCACCATAGGGTTGTAGCAATCGGTGCAGGTGTTGAAACCAAAAACAGTGTCGGGCGACCAGTAATAATGAAGCACCGACACGCCTGAATCAACCGTAGCAACCAGCTGAGTTTCCATGCCCGTAATGATAGCCTGTTGCGAAGCTCCAAGATTAACCGTGAACTGACCCGGTGTAGACACGGTGAAAGATGTATTGCCCTGACATCCGTTTACGTCCATCACCAAAATGAGGTAATCTCCGGGTGGAACATTGGCGAAGGTGCCATTAGCTTGCGCTGCGCCATTCAGTAAATAAGAATAAGGCTGCGTGCCTCCTGTAACAGTTGCTGTAACGATTCCGGTTGTATTAAAGCAATTTGCACCCAGCGCGGTGGTAGTTACTTCTATGGGATCGGGATTCATTAAAACCGTAGATATAGAAGCCGAACAATTCCCTGCATCGGATACGGTGACGGAATAACTACCAGCGTTGAGGTTTCCAGCTGAAGGGCCAAAATTCGGATTGGCCGTATTCCATGCATAAGTATATGGCGGATTACCGCCAGAAGCATCTACCACTACGTAGCCGGTATTGCCCCCGTTACAAATTGGATGAACTGAAGAAACAGATGTAAACAAGCCTACAGATTCTTCCACAACAAAAGCATCGGTTTTGATACAGCTATTAGCATCGGTTACAGTGACTGAATAGGTTCCTGCCGCAAGACCAGTAAGGTCTTCGGTAACCACCGCCCCTGTCCACACAAAAGAATAACTAGGAGTTCCTCCGGCAACTGTGATATTGATTGCCCCAGTGTTTGCCCCATTACAAGTAGCATCTGTAACCTGAGCACTGATGGTGATATCTGTTGGTTGTGTTACTGTTATGCTGTCGTAAGTTAAGCAGCCATTAAAGTCAGTGAGAATTACAGAGTAAAGATTGGATGAAAGACCTGTATTCAATGAGTCGATACTAAAGTTACTCCACAAATAATTGTAGGGCTGCGTTCCGCCAGTAGGAATTGCCGCCACTGTGCCGTTCGAAGCACCAAAGCAAGCTATATTTGTTGCTACCACATATACGGTAAGCGGCTGCGGCTCGGTTACTACATAAATTGAAACTGCAGCGCAACCATTTGCATCGAACACAAAAATTGTATCGCTGCCTCCTGATAAATTCCAAAGGTCTTCGGTTGACTGGCCTCCCGGCATCCAGTTGAAACTATATGGTAAGGTGCCGCCATAAGCAGTCGCATCAATTTCACCATCAGCATAACCGTTACAGGTTACGGGCTTCACTACCCCTGATACATAAAAAGCGGTGGGTTCTGTAACTGTAACTGAGTCAATTTTAAAGCAACTGTTGGCATCGGTAACGGTTACTATATATACTCCTGCACCAATAGCCGATATGTCTTCGGTATTTGCGGTATTGCTCCAGCTAAATGAATAGTTGGGTGTTCCTCCTGATGGAATTAAATCAACCGAGCCGTTAAGGTCCTGATAACAGAGGGGATTGTGTGCGACAAAGTTGATGCCTATGGATGAAGGATTGATGATGGTTCCGGTTGCAGTTGCTGTACAGTTACTCAAGTCGGTAATAACAACCGAGTAAGTTCCTCCTGAAAGGCCAGTGATGTCTTGCGTAGTATCATTGTTACTCCATAAATAAGTATAGGGCTGACTGGCGCCAGACACCGTTAAGTCAATCGCTCCGTCATTTGCATTAAAGCAACTGATGTTAGCAGAAGCAACCGATATAATAAAGGGCGAAGGCTCAGTTATAATAACCGAATCTCTTCTGGTGCATCCATTTGCATCTGTAATAATTACATAGTAGGTTCCTCCGTCAAGCCCGTTAATAGTAGAAGTTGCCTGGAAGTTTGACCACAGATAGGTATAGGGTAAAGAGCCACCGTTTGCAACAACTGTTGCGCTGCCTGTATTGCTTCCATTGCATAACACATTTGTTCCTGTTATGGTAGAAGTAATAGCACCTGATGCACCTGCAATAACATAAGTACCCGATGTTGAACAACCGTTTGCATCGGTAACGGTTACAGAGATGGGTCCAGCTGAGAGATTCTGAACATTTTGAGTAGTTGCATTATTGCTCCACAAGAAAGTATAAGCGGGGGTTCCACCGAAAACACTCAGGCTGACCGAGCCATCATTATTTCCACCGCACTGAACATCAATTACACTCGCAGTTACCAGTAAAGGAGTAGGTTGAGTTACCGTAGCAGAAACACTCGCAGTACATAAGTTGGCATCGGTTACCACTACCGAGTAATTGCCGGCAGCTAAATTGCTGATATCTTCCGTTACTTCATTGTTGCTCCACAGATATGTATAACCACCAGCGCCATTGCTCACGCTCAGATCAATAAACCCTGTAAGTGAATTAAAGCATAGTACATTCGTAACAACTGTGCTAAGAGTCATTGCCAGAGGTTCGGAAATTATCACTGAGTCCCTGCTTTCGCAACCGTTAGCATCTTTAATAATTACATAGTACGTTCCTCCGCTTAAAGAAGAGATATCTTCAGTATTCTGAAATGTATTCCATAAATAAGTATAGGGTGAAGTTCCACCGCTCACTACAGTCAAGTCAGCAGTGCCATTGGCCAAGCCACTACAAGTTACGTTGGTACCGACAACGAAGGATACCACGGGAGTTGAGCCGGTAATTGTAAACGACTCTGTAAGTGTGCATCCGTTGGCATCTGTTACCACTACGGAATAGTTTCCCGGGCTTAAGCCATTAATATCTTCTGTTGTTTCCAGGTTATTCCATGAATACGAATAAGGAAAAACACCTCCCTGTATAGTAACGTCGATAGAACCGTTATTGCCACCTGCGCATCCTGCATTCGTAACCGTTGAGTTTAAAACCAATCCTACAGGTTGGGTAACGATTGCACTTGCACTTGCAGTACATAAATTAGCATCGGTTACAACCACCGAATAACTGCCCGCACCTAAATTGCTGATGTCTTCCGTTACTTCATTGTTACTCCACAGATATGTATAACCACCTGCACCTCCGCTAACCGCTAAATCAATAGCACCGTTAAGCGAATCGAGACATAAAACATTTGTAACTGATGTAGAAAGCGAAATAGCAACAGGCTGAGCAATGGTTGTCATATCTGTCATGCTACATCCGTTTGCATCATATATTACTACAGAATAATTACCACCGCTCACATTAAACAGGTCCTCGGTAGTGGTCCCATTATTCCATAAATAACTATACCCGCCAATTCCACCACTTACTGTAAGGTCTGCATTACCTCCTGCACCACCGGAACAAGGTATACCTGTAGGAACGATGGTTGATGTAAGCGGAGATGGCTCATCAATAAACTGACTTAAACTATCCACGCAACCATTTGCATCCGTTATGGTAACAGAATAAGTTCCGCTTGCAAGGCTGGAGATATCTTCGTTAGTGGCTCCCGTACTCCATACAAATGTATATTGAGGTATTCCGCCATTAACTGTGATATCAATCTCACCTGATGAATCATTAAAACAAAGTAAATCCTGATATGAAGCTATACTTAAAAACAAAGGAACCGGCTCTGATAGTGATGCTCCGACAGATGCCGTACAACCTTTAGAGTCTGTAATTGCAACTGTATATATTCCTGCGGAAAGTCCGGTTATATCCTCCGTTGTATCTGCATTGCTCCACAAAAAAGAATTACCTCCGTTGCCACCTGTTACACTAATAAATATACCTCCTGTGCCTCCGGGAGTACAGGCAATTTCCTGAATAGAATCAACTAGTGCCTGTAGTAAACTCGGTTGTGCAATGGTGATGGCTAAATAGTCTGTGCAGCCTTTTGAATCGCGAAGCGTAGCAACATAATTTCCGGAAGCAAGACCTGTAAACGTTGGTGATGCCTGAAAAATAAAACCATTAATGGAATACGAATACGGAGGAATTCCTCCTGTCAGTTGCACTGTAACAGTGCCGTCAATACCACCAAAACAGGAAACATCAGTTTGACTCACAATAACCCCAGAAACCGCATAAACTGTATCAATTAAAACGTATGATGTGTCTGTACATCCATTTACATCCGCCACTTGTACAATATAAATTCCTGCCGTTAATCCTGTGAAAACATTCCCTGATTGAGATGGCCCACCATTCAGCGAATAACCGTAAGGTGAAACACCGCCCGTTGCTGTGATGGTAATTTTACCATCAAACACGCTAGCACAACTTGCATTGTCAATAACATTTGTATGGTCAAGAATTAAAGGCTCATCAATAACTACCGGGTTAGATGCATAAAGCGATGAACAATTATTGACATCTGCAATTGCTAAATTGTAACTGCCTACGGGCAATCCGGTTATGGGATTATTTGTTTGAAAAGTAGAACCCCCATCTATTGAATAGGTATAAGGTGCTGTTCCCGTTGAACCTGTAATTGCTATTGTTCCGGTACTGTCTCCGTTACAAAGTACATCAGTAGGAGCAACGAAGGTAATAACAGGCAGTGGAACAAAGCTGATAGTGGCACCTCCTGTGAAACCTGAATTACGCACACATCCGTTTGCATCCTGTATTTGACTAAAACTAAAGGAGATATTTGTATTAAGCAATACATGAGCCGTGTCACCCGAGTTAACTCCAGTTTTGGAAAATGAATTGGTTCCATCTGTGTAAGTGATATCAAAAGGTCCGGTGCCTATTGAGAAATTAAAAGTAAGAACCGTATCTACCGTTCCGGCACAAATGATTGCCGAGCCTCCAATACTTCCATTGGGAAGCGGAGCTACTGTAACTGTAAATGAGGTACACGTTGTAGTGTTACACAAACCTTCGGCACGCAAATAATAAGTAGTGGTAACAGTTGGTGAAACAGAAATCAATGGGCCTGTTCCAGCTAATGTTCCCCCACAACTGGTGGTATACCAGTTCCAGGTAGCACCCACCCCAAGATGGCCCCCTACTGCAGTAAGATTGGTTGAGCCGCCAATACAAATAACCGGTGAGCCCGCAATTGAAGAAGCCGGCAATGAAGAATCATTAACACTAACCGTTGCAAATGCACAACTTGATGTATCGCAAGGCCCCCCTGCACGAACATAATAGTCAGTTGCTGTTGCAGGTGTGACAACTATAGAGTTTCCGGAACCAATTGAAGGGCCTGTTCCGCATCCTCCTTCATACCACTGCCAGTCAGCGCCTGTTCCTAAAGAACCTCCTACCACGCTAAGCGTAGTTGAATTGCCTTCACAAACTGTTGTAGTTCCTGCTACAGAACTTGGACTGGAGGAAAAAGAACTTACAGTTACAAGAACAGAAGCGCAAGCTGTAGTTGTAGTACACGGAGATGATCCCTCTGCCCTAACATAGTAGGTAGTATTTGAAACCGGTGATACTACTATTGATGTCCCAGAGCCTACAATTGTACCACCACAACTGTTGCTATACCATTGCCAGGTGGCTCCCGTACCTAAGAATCCATCAGCAACCGTTAAAGTGGTACTTCCACCCGAACATACTACAGTATTACCAGTCACTGTTGTAGGAGCAACTGATGGTTGGTTAACAGTAATTGTAATTGAAGCGCATGAGGTAAGGGTACTACAGGGTGCAGGATCTTCTGCGCGAACAAAGTAGGTGGTAGTTACGGCTGGAGAAAGCACAACAGAAGTACCGGTTGCTTCTGCTGTACCACCACAGGAACCGCTGTACCATCTCAACACCCCGCCAGTTCCGAGCGTTGCACCGTTTGCTGTAAGTGTGGTACTTTGGCCGTTGCAAATTAGTGTGTTTGTAGCGCTTATAGAACCTGGCGCTAAAGACTGCGTATTGATACCTACCGTAACCGATGCACAATTAGTCGTATTGCAAGTACCTTGGGCACGCACATAATAAGTTGTAGGCGAAGCAGGGCTGACATTTATCGAATTGGTTCCCGAGGCAACAAAAGTTCCTCCACACGAACCGCTATACCAAAACCATTGTGCTCCTGTACCAAGTGAACCTCCTT
Source organism: Bacteroidota bacterium (assembly GCA_040387015.1). Taxonomy (GTDB): domain Bacteria; phylum Bacteroidota; class Bacteroidia; order Chitinophagales; family LD1; genus Bog-950. The sequence goes on along the minus strand of JAZKEP010000264.1, from coordinate 9,724 downwards.
GTACTGTAAGTGTTGTATTTCCACCGGTACAGATCGTAGCGTTACCTGAAATAGAAATGGGATCAGTAGATAATGGATTTAGTGTGACAGTTGTTGAAGCACAAGTTGTGGTATTGCAAGTTCCTTGTGCGCGCACATAATAAGTAGTGTTGCTTCCGGGACTTACGTTAATGAAACTAACTCCCGATGCAACCAACGTACCCCCGCAAGACCCGCTATACCAAAACCATTGTGCTCCGGTACCTAATGAGCCTCCTTGAACTGTAAGGGTTGTATTACCTCCGGGGCAGATAGCGGTTGTTCCGGATATCGAGGTTGGAGCTACAGATTCAGAATTAACCACTATATCCTGTGTTACAGAACAGCCGCCTAATGTATAGGTAACAGTATAAATGCCAGCAGTAGAAGGAGCAGTAAATGTTATTCCCGAAACAGAGCCACCTGTTCCGCTGAAAGTTCCTCCGGCCGGAGTAGCAGATAGATTAACTGACAGCCCCGGACAAAGATTTGCATTTGAAGAAGTAAAACTCAAATTATTTGTTTGTCTATAGGTTAAGAGTGCAGAACCGTAAGCGGATGGGCAGTTGGTTGAAGTGCAGGGATTACAACTAAATCTATCAACCAAAATCCTAAGGGTACCAGTAAATGTTGAAGTCCACCCAATATAGGAATCACGAAAATTTGAGTTGGCATCAGTACATGGTGCTGTAGTTGCGTTGGTTCCACTAACAAAAGCATTGGCGTCATCATTATAAAATGCTAATGCGCCACCTGAATTATCATATCCAGTTAGCTGTGTATCAAATGTGTTACCCGAAGCAACGTATGTACCGCAAGTTCTGAAAGAATAAACGGCACCGGTAAAAACAGGAAAAGTAACGTAGGTACCTGCTCCTGCCGCTACAGTGGCATCTGCATTGCATGTAAAACCATTTACAATCGCGGTTAAATTATTATCGTTGGCACACTGCCCAAAAGCCGTATTGGGAGCTACTAAAAAACGGATGGATAAAAGAATTAGAAATACATAACCCCGACATTGGTTGCCAGCACGTAAAAAATGTTGCATTCTTATTTATTAGGAGTAATCAAAATTGCATGAACCCTGGAGCTGTATTACTCCATCTGGAATACTATTCAAAAATTACAAAAAAGCGCCTTGCTTATATTTGAGCAAGGCGCTATTCATTTTATCGCATGATAGTAATTGTTCCTGCCTTATCTACCGTTAGACCCTGAGGATTAATTCCTTCATCATAAGTTATCTTCATTTGATAAACATAGGTGTCATGTGGAAGCGGTTTACCCTCTTTTGTTCCATCCCACCCTTCGTTTATGTTTATTCCATTCTTTTGGCTTGGGTTGTTGTATACTCTTTCTCCCCAACGGTTGAATATAGCTATCTCCATAAATGTAGCCCCCAATATGTCAAATTCAAACCTGTCGTTTTTCCCATCACCATTGGGTGTAAAGGCTGATGGAATGAAGAATGATGGCTGTACTTCTACATATACAGTAACAGTGTCATATCCCAGGCAACCGTCAGCGTTCATTACCATTACAGAGAATAAAGTTGTAACACGTGGGGCCACAAAAGGATTTGAACAATTTGTGGAATCAGAACAATTACTAAAATCAAAAATGTAGGTAGTATCCCCTGTAAGTGGATTATATCCGAAAAGCGGCTCCCAAATATATGAGGTAATTGTAGTATCAGAAACAGCAGTAGCTATCAACTGAGTACTCATCCCTTGATAAATAACGTCCAGAGGCGCATCCAAGGTAACTGCAACCGGGTTTGGTGAGGTTACAGTAAAGGTCGCAGTTCCCTCACAGCCATTTGCATCTCTAACCGCTATGATGTAATTACCCGGAAGTAAATTATTAAATATACTGTCAGGCTGTATAATTCCGTTGAGTTGATACACATAAGGCGGAGTTCCTCCTGTTACAGCAGCAGTAACGACTCCGGTTGCTGTATTGTAACATTGTGCCGGACTGGTTACAACTGTTACTACAATCGGAACCGGATCAAACAATATTGCTGAAACTGTTCCAGAGCAGTTGTTGGCATCAGAAACCGTTAAGTTATAAGTTCCTTCACCTAGATTTGTTGCTGTAGCTCCCTGAGCAGGTGGTGTAGTGCCCCATACATAGGTATAGGGTATAGTTCCCCCGGTAACAACTACAGATATGAATCCATTGTTGCCACCAAAACAGGTCGGATTACTTACGGAAACAGTGGTATATAAAGTAATTGATTCCTCAACCGTAAAGGTTGCCGTTTGGGTACATCCATTCACATCAGTTACTGTTACTATATAAACACCAGAAATCAAACTGCTTATATCTTCTGTTATTGCCGTATTAGACCAAATGTAAGTATATGTCCCGGTTCCTCCGGTCACCGTAATATCAATTGCTCCCGTATTGAATCCATTACACAATACATCTGTTACTACCCCTGTAATTGTAATAGCAGTCGGTTCAGCAATATCAACACTATCATAAGTATGGCAGCCATTTGAATCTGTAACTAGCACAACATAGCGACCGGCAGTCACTCCTGATCTAGCAGAGTCCGTAAAGAAATCATTCCATAAATATTCATAAGGTGTTGTTCCCCCAGAAGGAGTTACTACCAAAGCACCTGTATTGGTTCCAAAACATTGAACGTTGGTGCCCGTTACGTTGGCAACAAGCGGCTGAGGCTCATTAACTACATAAATTGAAACTGCCAAACAACCATGATTATCAGTCACGTAAACGGTATCGCTACCGCCTGGTAAATTCCAAAGGTCTTCGGTAGATTCACCGTTAGGTGCCCATCTGAAACTATATGGCAAAGTACCGCCATAAGCAGTTACGTCAATCTCCCCATCATTGTATCCGAAACAAGTAACATGCTTGATAACACCCGATACATAAAATGGTGGCGGGTCTGTAATTACTGCTGAATCAATTTTCACACACCCTCTGGAGTCGGTTATTGTAACATAATAAGTACCAGCCGTTTTATTGGTTACATCTTCAGTTGTATCCCCACTGCTCCATAACCACATATATCCCGGAGTACCTCCCGAAGTAATAAGATTGATAGAACCATTTGCATCTCCAAAACAAAGCGGATTTGTTACTACATAATTAGTTCCGATCTCCAGAGGATTAATGATAACTGCTAATGCGCTTGCTGTGCATGCATTTGCATCCGTAACTGTTACAATATAAGTTCCTCCAGGTAGGCTTGAAATATCTTCTCCGGTTGATCCATTACTCCAGGCATATGTATAAAGCGGAGTGCCCCCTGTTACTGTCAAATCAATACTTCCATCATTAGCATTGAAGCATGTTATTTGAGTCACATTCAGCGATAGCGTAAGAGGATTGGCGGGCTCATTGATTAATACAGAATCCCTTTTCTGACAGCCGTTATTATCGGTAATGATTACATAGTATAATCCTCCTGGTAAGCCGGAAACATCTTCGGTTGCCTGGAAAGTTGACCATTGATAAAAATAAGGAGGCGATCCTCCACCTACAGTCAAATCAGCAGTACCACTGCTTTCTCCAAAACAAATTACATCAGTACCTGTTACTGAGGAGGTGATTGCTGTTGGCTCAGTAAGACATTGAGTAAGAATCTCTGAACACCCATTGGCGTCTACAACAGTAACAGTATAGCATCCCACCGGTTGGTTTGCCAAATCTTCGGTTAAAGTACCATTGCTCCACGAAAATGAGTATGGGGGCACACCACCATTTGCTGTAATATCAATAGCTCCTGATGAATCTCCAAAACAGAGTAAGTCATTATAGATAGCAACTGATACAAAAAGAGGAAGCGGCTCTGTTACCGAACATCCTTCGAAATCTGTAACAGTCACATTCCTTACACCAGCCTGCCCTGTTAAATTGTCTTCATTGGTAGTTCCATCGTTCCACAGGTAAGAATATCCCGGAGTTCCTCCAGTAGTAGTTATGTAAATGGCACCCGTAGAGTCACCGCTACATAAAACATTAGTGATGGAATCTATTGCTATTGTGAGTTGACCGGGCTGTGTGATATTTACACTTACAGTTTCCGTGCAGCCTTTAGAGTCGCGTCCTACAATAATATAGGTGCCGGCACTTAAACCGGTAAATGTTCCAGAGGATTGATAAGTAAATCCATTTCTTGAATATGTATAAGGAGGCACCCCTCCGTTTACGTGTACGTTTAATGCACCGTCAGCACCTCCAAAACAGGAAATGTTGCTGGATGAATCTAACGATACAGATATTACATATGTGTTATTAATAGTGATAGTGTCTGTTTTTGAACATCCATAAACATCATAAACAGCTATGGTATAAGATCCGGCATATAACCCGCTAAAAGTAGCACCAGGTTGTAAAGGGCCGCCATTTAGAGAATAGCTTAAGGGTGGAGTACCATTAGATACATTCACATCAATTCTACCATCAAAAACATTTGCGCAGCTTGCATCAATTTTAGAAAGAGTGAAAGCTATCCCCTGTGCTTGGAGAATCTGTGCACCCGAAGTGAATCCGCTGGCTCTGTTACATCCGTAAACATCCGTTATAGCTGTAAAGCTGTAAGAACCCGGCACAAGCTGAAGTGTATCTCCATTATTTATTCCTGTTCTGTTATACGTTAGAGTTCCGTCTGTATAACTAATGCTAAATGGTCCGGTACCTGGAGTAAAGTTAAGAGTTACATATGGAATAGAACCGGGACATATTGTTTGAGTTGCAGGTGACATGCCGCCATTAGGAGTTGGCCTACTGGTTACAGTAATTATATTGGAAACATCGGTATTTCCACAACGATCTGTGGCTCTACGAAAAAAACTATAAGTACTGCCTGGAGGAATAATGATACCACTATTATAGGTAGCTCCCGTTTCGCCCGGAATTACTGCATAAGGGCCACCGTTGATTGAATATTCCCAGCTATACGTAATTGAACCGCCATTATTCAAAGCTGTAACGCCACCGCTTGCCGAAGTTACGTTAGAGAAGTTACCAACCGGAAAACCTTCACACGCATCTGAAATACCATTAATGACACCCGGCACAATAGCATACGAGCCAGCTTGAAGTGCAATACTTACGTTCGCTAAGTCTGCCGCGCAGGTTGCAACCATTCTTATCTCTATGTTATCCGATGAACCAAGCACTAAATCAGCAATTTGCCCAGGAGTTGTTGTACTATGACTAAGAACACCATTAATATATAATTGGAATGAGTCCTGCGCATCCACTAAAGACACAATGTATCTACCGCAAGGAAAACCAGTTCTTCGTGCACGGATAGTAAAATGATCACTAGGCATCATACATCCTGTCCAGGTAGAAGCTGATGATGGATTTAAAGTGCTGGTCCAATAATTTTGAGTATTGAAACTAGTTCCAAGATTATCAATATAATATCCGTAACGAGCTGCCGGAACAGGAATCGTTATATCTGTTGTGGCAAATGCTTCCACATTCCAAACACTGGATCCGGATCCGGGATCTGCAGACGGAACGCATTCCTTATAAGAAAGAAGAGCAGAACCTTGAGGAGGTACATAACCTACGCAGTTAGTGCCCGCACTCCACGAATGTGTATTCACAGATACCACTCCACCGAAAGCCCCTGTATAGTATTCAGCGGATTCAGGTCTTGGTATGGGAGGACAAGAACCGCCGGTCCATGGATCGCGAACAGGGCTTAAAGAGTTATCATACGTCATTACTCCACCTCCATTTGATAAGGTCATATCCCACACATAAGGAAGTAAAGCTGATGAACCGATGTAGCCGAAAGAGTAAATTCTGCCGGGAGTAACATTGAAGTTCACATAGGTACCGCTACCCACACTTACCGTTGACCACGTATTATTAATTGGAGTGAGTGTTCCTCCTTCAGGAAAAGATGCTAAACCACATTGGGCAACAACTAAGTTGACCGACAATGTGAGGGCAGCAAAGCAAACGACTAAAAATTTAGGAAATGTATGGTTCGAGAATAAAAAATTTCTCATGTTATGATTTTAGTTTACGATTAGGTGGTTATAAATTTCGGGGAAAAGTAAGATGTATAAGGAGAATTCAAAAGTTTTGTGATAAATTTTTTCTAAACATATAAAGGCAATTGTTTAAAAGTATCTACAAGAGATAAACTTCCCGCCCTTGGTTGCATCACACGAGTTGAATAATCCGCTTCCTTATTACCTTACGAATAATTAAAACAGGCTGTTCTTCGGACCGAATTTCTTCATTTAATTGCAAAGCAATGGAGAAACATGGCTATTGTTTAAAGGCTGCAAAGCGCATCCCCCTTTGGCTCTACAAAACCGTCTCAAATTTGGGGATAAAAAACTCCGGAAACAAGCCTTTCTGAAGGCAATTTTGTTACTTTCGCACGTTCCTATTGAAATCAAAAATATGAGTGAAGAAACCGGAGAGATAATTATGGAAGAAATAATCAAGAAGGCTGATTATTCAGCCAGCAGTATTCAGGTGTTGGAGGGTTTGGAAGCTGTGCGTAAAAGGCCTGCCATGTATATCGGTGATATAGGCGTTAGGGGGCTTCACCACTTAGTTTATGAAGTAGTAGATAACTCTATTGACGAGGCGCTTGCCGGCCATTGCAAAAATATTTTTGTAACTATTCATCCCGATAATTCTATTTCGGTGAAAGATGACGGCCGCGGTATTCCGGTGGATATACACGAGAAAGAAGGAGTGAGTGCATTACAGGTGGTAATGACGGTACTTCATGCCGGAGGAAAATTCGATAAAGATTCTTACAAAGTTTCGGGTGGATTGCACGGTGTGGGTGTTTCGTGTGTCAATGCGCTTTCAACCCATTTAAAAGCCCAGGTTCACAGAGGCGGCAAAGTGTATGAGCAGGAATACTCTGAAGGTAAACCTTTATACCCGGTAAAAGAAGTAGGAAATTCTGACTACAGAGGAACCATTGTTACCTTCCAGCCTGATGCTACCATCTTTCAGCAAACAGTTTACAGCTTAGATACCCTCGCTGCCCGCTTAAGAGAACTTTCTTTTCTTAATAAAGGTATTCACCTTACCATTACTGATGAAAGGGAAAAGAATGAAGATGGAAGCTTTTTGTCGCATCACTTTTTCAGCGAAGGCGGCTTGATTGAGTTTGTAAAGTATCTTGACAGCACCCGCGAGCCACTTATTCCTGAACCTATTTGGGTAGAAGGCTCGCGCGATAATATTTCCATTGAAGTGGCACTACAGTACAATACTTCTTATACCGAAAATGTACATAGCTACGTAAACAACATTAATACCATTGAAGGCGGAACACACGTGGCCGGTTTTAGACGTGCGCTGACCAGAACTTTCAAATCATATGGTGAGAAGAATAAGATATTCGAAAAACTAAAGATTGAAATATCGGGCGATGATTTCCGCGAGGGATTAACAGCCGTTGTTTCTGTAAAAGTTCCGGAACCGCAGTTTGAAGGACAAACAAAAACGAAGTTAGGCAACAACGAAGTGGCAGGTGCTGTGGAACAGATTTTCGGAGAAACATTGGAGCACTATCTGGAAGAGAACCCGCGCCAGGCGCGAATGATTTTCGACAAAGTAATTCTTGCAGCCACAGCTCGTTTTGCAGCGCGCAAGGCGCGTGAAATGGTGCAGCGTAAAGGAGCGTTGAGCGGAAGCGGACTTCCCGGGAAACTGGCGGATTGCAGCAGCAAACTCAAAGACGAGTGCGAGATATTCTTAGTGGAAGGGGATTCTGCGGGTGGAACTGCCAAGCAAGGGCGGGATCGTCACTTTCAGGCTATCCTTCCGTTGCGCGGAAAGATTCTGAACGTGGAGAAAGCCATGGAGCATAAGATTTATGAGAATGAAGAAATCCGAAACATGTTCACAGCCCTTGGCGTGAAGATTGGAACATTGGAAGATTCAAAAGCTCTGGACATTACTAAACTTCGTTATGGTAAAATTGTGATTATGTGTGATGCCGATGTGGACGGTTCGCATATCACTACGCTGATTCTTACTTTCTTCTTCCGTTATATGAAGGAGTTGGTAGAGGGCGGTCATATATATATAGCTTCTCCTCCGCTTTATTTAGTGAAGAAGGGGAAAGAGCAGATTTACTGCTGGGATGATACACAGCGTGTTGCAGCCATTAAAGATTTAGCAAAAGGCGGTAATGAAAGTTCGGTGAACACGCAGCGTTACAAAGGTCTTGGAGAAATGAACGCTGAGCAGCTTTGGGAAACCACGATGAACCCTAACACCCGCACGCTCCGCCAGGTTACTATAGATAGCGCAGCTGAAGCTGATTACATTTTCAGTATGCTAATGGGTGATGAAGTTCCTCCGCGCAGAGCATTTATTGAAAGCCATGCGAAGTTTGCAAAGATTGATGTATAGCCCCGCAAGTAAATAAATAGAAAAGCCCGCACTTAATTATAAGTGCGGGCTTTTATTATTGGCCTTTTCTTGTTTAGAGGTTTAGCTGTTTACCATTCGTAGTAAGGGCTGAAATTAACCCGGAACTTAAATTTATCATGGTAAAAGGTAGTGTCTTCTATTTCAACCGAGCCACGGAAACCGGTGCTATCGGTATAGGGTGTAAAATTACGTCCTTCCATTAAATCATCGTCATTTCCGTTATCGTAATCCCATAACTCGATACGGTATTCGGAATTATAAATATCGCTACCTGAGATGGCGATGGAATCTTCATGAAAAGGCATGAAATAACGAGTGTCGTAGTTTGCATTTTGCTTGTAAGCATAAAACGGACTTTCGATATGACCATTATAAATGACTGTACCATTTCTTCTGATAATAGGATAAATATCTGCAGGGCTTCCGTCATCATCAGCATCCCATGGAATACCTGAAATGCTAGATGGATGAAAATGATCGAAGGTTACACCGGTAATATACATGCGAGAAGGTGCTTCCTGAATGGTGCAGCTATCGCCTGAGTAGTGAGGGTAGCAGTTACAGTCTCCGGTAACACATTGTCCATTACCATGACAATTGGTAGTGTCGCAAGGATTGGTAAAAAGTTCACACCGTTCCCCGGTATGCGCTGTATTGCAAGCACAAGCGCCATCCTGGCAAGTGCCGTCATAAAGGCAAACTATTCCGTCACACTTATCTTCTTTACAGGCTGCTATGGTAACAAGTGCAGCAAAAACAAAAAGGTAAAACGCTTTTCTCATACTCATTTAATTTAAGGTTCCTTTTTAATTGGGAACAGACAAATGTAAAATAAAAACGAAAACCCCTAAATCGCTTTTGCCGTTAAGTTACGTTCAAAACTCATCCCCCGACAAAATTTTCCTGTCGAAAATTTTGTCTTCCCCCTTCCAAGGGGGACGTTAAAAGCCGGCTTACAACCTCACCAACTTCCTTACCACACTGCTTTTATTGCTACTAATGCGCAACAAACAAACTCCTTTGGCAACATCGGGATTGAGAAGCAAGTAGCAAGTGGCTAGTGGTTAGTGGCAAGTGGTAAACAACCCTGCCATTGCATAACTTCAACTTCATCAACAACATTATTTACTATTGTCAATTGCTGAGGGATTGCGAATAGCTGCACCTACAACCCTTTGTGTTTTTTACTTTTTGTATAAGCTCCGTTTCTGATGCCGTGGGGTGCTCCCCGCTTATTGGGTTCGAGACCGGCCTGTTTTTGAGCTTTACTCAATTTGCCAAAGTAATAGCT
>JAZKEP010000263.1:1441-4697 GCA_040387015.1 Bacteroidota bacterium | reverse complement strand
ACCTACAGGCAAAGCCCGTGCTAAAAGGCCTTTAGCAATGAAAAAGTTCCGCGGAGACTATGAACACGTGAAACAAAATCCCCATTCATTGAAATAATCTACCGCAAATTGGGTAAGTAGTATTCCCTTAATAGTTAGTGTTCGAGGGTACGGATATTGTTCCCCATAATCATGAAAACATCAAAAAATAATTCTCAAAAGCGAAAACTGCGACTTGCTTCTCTCCTATTGCGCATTGCCGGCCCGGTTAATACGCTCCTTCCCTTTCTTACAAAACTTATGGCTAACCGACAGCTTAGCCACTTAAAGGAATATAGCGGCCATGCCTATAGCAGCAAGCTATCGTTTACAGGCAATAAGTTGATTATAAAAAAAATCTATCTCGATAAAAAAGAAAAAGGAAACAGCACTAAAACGCGGTTTCTGGCTGCCGAAAAAATTACGGTTAACATAGACCACGCTTCGCTGTGGAAAGGCTTTGTGGCAGCCGATGTGAATGTTGAAAGCCCTACGGTTTCGATAGTTAAAAATGCTACTCCCCCACCCACCGCCCCCTCAAAACCGATGGAGGCCCAACCCTTTTTGCTGCGAAAGCTCGAAATTATAAATGGGCAGGTAGAGTATCTGGATTCATCCGTTAAGTATCCCATTGAATTAAAAGCAGATAAAATATACCTGCTTGGAGAGAATTTTTCAAATGTGCCTCACCCCGCTAGCCAGTTGCCTACTGAAATCAGTTTAAAAGGCGATGTGTGCAGTGGCTTAATCAACGCGCGCATAAAAGCAGATTTAGCGCAGCCCCAGCCCACCTTTGACGTTAACGCAGAAGTAAGAGGAATGGAACTGAAACAGATGAATAGCTTTTTTAAAACCTACGGCAAGTTTGATGTAAACCAAGGCACCTTAAATCTATTTATGGAAGCGGCAGCAAAGGAAAACAGTTTTGAAGGGTATGTTAAACCCCAAATAACTAATCTGGATGTGGTAGGCCCCGAGGATAAAAATAAAAGTTTGGCGAGTAAAGTGTGGCAGGGGGCGGTGGGAGCTGCTGCCGCGGTTTTAAAAAATCAATCGAAAGATCAACTGGCAACTAAAATTCCCTTTAAAGGAAAGCTCAAGACAACACAGGTAAATGTATGGTATGCCGTAGGCGAAGTTTTAACCAATGCCTTTATCCAAGCCCTAAAATCTTCTATAGATTATGAAATTAATATTAACTCGGTTGATGATGAAAATAAAAAGTAGTGGGGAAAATTGGGGAAAGGAATGGTAGTTGCTTAGTAAAGTTTATTGTTAACTAAAATATAGAAATCATGCGTTCAATCTTGTATATCATAGCAGTTATCCTGGTAATTGGTTGGCTGCTCGGAATGGGAGGAGTATATAACTTAGGTGGTATAATCCATATCCTATTGGTATTGGCTATTATTTCAGTGGTGTTGGGGGTAATAAGAGGTGGAGCATAGATTATCCTTCATACACCACTTTCTCAAGAAATATAGACGATTAATTTAATCGTCTATATTTTTTGAGCAAAAGCCTCTACACGTTGGGGAAGACTATTAAAAATTAATCATTATTAAAAATTAAAAAATGTTTCGATTGCTTTTGTTTTTTGTTGGTACAACAGTATTCTTCGGATGGATGGCCGGTATGGCGGTTTATAAAATTCTTCAGCTCATCTTTGCCGTGGTAGCTGTTATTATCCTTTTAATGGTAGGCAATTTCTTGATGGTTATGCTTAATAAAAATTAAACAACCGGACACTCCTTCGAAAGAAATTCCATTACCACTTCTTCTGCTGCTGCTTTATAGATGTTTTCATTTTTCTCCAGCCTTATTTTTCTTATTCGTAAAAGATATTTCCCCAACTTGCCTTCTTCATACGATTTAAGCAATTGCGGATGCACATAATACTTTTTGCAAACAGCGCGTGTGTTGCCAAGTTTCTTAGCCACAAAATCAAGCGCTTCAGGAATAGTTTTCTTAGCGGAAACATTTTCGTTCAATGAATCATCAGCCAGGTATTCCGCAGCAGTTACAGTGCCCCACCACGTTCTGAAATCTTTTGCTGTAAAATTCTTTCCGGTGCACTGCTCAATGTATTCATTAATATTTCCCGAGTCTATACCTTTTTTAGTTCCATCAGTATCATAGTATTGAAAGAGCTCCTGCCCCGGAATATCTTTGAGTTTTTTCAGCAACCTTACAAGGCGGCCCTGGCTCAAAACAATTTCCTGAAATACCCCTTTCTTTCCCTTAAAAGAAATTTTCATCTTGTTTCCCGTCACCTGCACATGCTTATTACGCAGGCTCGTAAGCCCGAACGAACCATAAAGTTTTGTATAGGCAGAATTGCCCACTCGTATAAAAGTTTTATCCAAAATGCTTACAGCAAGTGCAACCACCTTCTCTTTCGGAAACTCCCTTTTACCTAAATCCGCTTCAATCTGCTGACGAATAAGGGGAAGTGCTTTTGCAAACTCACCCATACGGTTGTGCTTTCTTTCATTTCTGTGAAAAGACCACAGCGAATGATACTTATACTGCTTTCTGCCTGCCACATCAACCCCTGTTGCCTGTAAGTGGCCATTGGGCTTGGAGCTTATCCAAACGTTTATCCAGGCAGGTGGAAGTGCCAGCGATTTTATTCGCTTTATTTCTTCCTTATCAGAAATCCGCTTCCCTTCACTATCAAAAAAAATAAAATTCTTACCACGCTTTTGTCGAGTATAACCCGGTTGGCTATCGGATGTATAAACCAACTTCATCGAGCGGGCTTCAGATTTTAATATTGCAATGTCTTCATTTTTCATTTTTAAGAGTATAGAAAATATCAGACCCTATATTTTCAGTTCTGGAACAAAGCCATTCTCATTCCAAAATTAATGACAGCCTTCCCATGGTTCTGTTTATGAAGAACGAAAATGGCTTCCCGAAAATCCCTAAAGCATACCGTCACTCCGGATTAAATAAAAAAGGGCTGCCTGATACAGACAGCCCTTGATATTTAGAAACAGCTAGCTTATTTAATTATCGAAATCTTACCACTTCTGGTTTGCTGCATTGTAGTAAGTGTGTACAAGTATGGCCCGTTAGCTAAACGATCTCCATCCAATTCTACCAAGTATTCAGTATTTCTGATTACCATACCGTTGTATAGCTCTGCTACTTTAGCTCCTGCTATATCGTAAACGCTCAGGTTAACTTTATCCATATCCTTACCAAATACCATTTTGAAATAAACGGTGCCTCT
>JAZKEP010000263.1:0-1431 GCA_040387015.1 Bacteroidota bacterium | reverse complement strand
GATAAGCACTTAAGCTGGTTATGTCAGCATTTCCACCTAAGCGGCTTCCGTTACAAGGTATGAAGGTTATCTTTTGTTTGTACGATGAAGTGTTTCCACAATCATCTGTAGCTGACCAAGTGCGTGTGTAAGTAGTAGAACCATCCAGATTTTGAGTTGTATCGTTCGATAAAACTACCACCGGAACAATTGCATCACAGATATCGCTGGCTGTTGGTGCAGTTGTAAACACCGGAGTTGAAGGACAGTAGATAACCGTGTCGCGGCAATCAGAACCATCCATAACAGGCGCTGTAACATCTACCACTGAAATAGTATGACTTACCTGCGATTGATTACCACAAGCATCAATCGCTCTCCATGTTCTCTTTATAGAGTAAGTCCCTGCGCAAGCACCTTGTGTAGTAGTATCAGTATAAGTAAGTGTAGGATTAGGATCACAAGCATCTGTAACACCCGCTGTTGCGAATGAAGGCACTGCAGGGCAGCTGATAGTTGAAGATCCGAACTGACCCAGTATAGTAGGTGGCAGATTATCAACCACATTCACTGTTTGACTCAACGGAACTGAAACATTGCCGCAATTATCAGTAGCTCTCCATGTCCTCTTCATAGAATATGTTCCCGGACATGCACCTTGAATGGTGGTATCTACAGACACAAGATCAGGAGAAGCATCGCAGGCATCTACTGCAACAGGAGCTATAAATGTCGGTATTTGTCCGCAACTAGCGGTGGCATTTCCCGATTGACCTACTAAAACAGGAGCTGTATTGTCTACTACTGTATAAGTGTGGCTTAACGGCATTGAAACATTACCGCAATGGTCAGTAGCTCTCCATGTTCTCTTAATTGTATATGTTCCGGGGCAAGCACCTGGAGTCGTAGTATCTACAGAAGATATGATTGGATTAGGATCGCAGTCATCTGCAGCTGTTGGAGCTCTAAACACAGGTGTATTAGGACAACTGATAGTTGCATTTACACATGGAATACAAGTGTTGCTTAATACCGGAGGAACGTTGTCTATAACCGTAATGGTTTGAGATACCGGTGCGCTAACGTTGCCGCAGTCATCAGTAGCTCTCCATGTTCTTTTTACAGAGTAAGATTGAGGACAGTTACCCTGTGTAGTAGTATCAACAAAAGTTATTGTTGGAGTTGCGTCACACGCATCCGTTGCAGTAGGAGGAGTAAAGAGCGGGCTGGCTATACAATAGATTGTCAAATCGATGCCCTGTCCGCTTATTACCGGAGCTGTGTTATCTATTACTGTAATGGTTTGAGATACCGGTGCACTTACGTTGCCGCAGTCATCCGTGCCTCTCCATGTTCTCTTGATACTGTATGTTCCAGGACAAGCACCTTGTGTAGTGGTATCTACCGAAGTGATAGCTACACTTGCATCACAAGCATCTGTTCCTGTAGGTG
>JAZKEP010000262.1:3290-8936 GCA_040387015.1 Bacteroidota bacterium | reverse complement strand
GAGATAACTGAAAGGATACCTATCAGGATTATAAAGTTCCGGATGCTACTTTTCATATTGATTTATTTTAGAACTGATCATTACAAAAATGAGACCATCTGTTAACTTTAGGGAAAAGACTATTTTCTGATAAAGTGGTGTAAATCGAGTCAATGAGTATTAACAGAGTGGTATTCTTCAATTGCATTTTATACCTTGGTAGAAATAAACTTTCTAGTTTGTAAATTTTGTTTTAGCATAGTCAAATTTATTCTACAAGATTAAACAGCAAAAAGGCGGAGTTTGGAGTGATTCATACATAAAAAATCATGTACACAAGCTTGGTCTTCGATAGTGTCTCAGTTTGACGTAATCGGTCCGGGAAATGTCAGTTTCAGTCTGTCGGAGCCCCTATTATCAATATCCTTCGACAAGGATGACAAGCTTTTTCAAGCTGAGACATTACCAAAAAAATAGAATAAAATGATGATTTTGGATCGAAATGTTCCGAGGATAAAATGAAGACTTCAAGGCATCTTAAGTGATTTGATTATAAATACTACAACTATCACCAACCCTGAAATCATAAATGAGCCGTTCAACTCAATATGTCTACGCATAAACCCATAGTATGCAGGAGAGGAGAAACATTTTCAAGAAAGAGAAGAACCTTATTTCCCTCTTTTCTTTCTGCCTGGATTTTTCGAAGGCTGTTTGGGAGCGGTTAGTTTTTCTACAATTTTGCCTGAGCGGTCAATCTTATAGCGCTGGCTGGTAAACAGTCCTTTGTTTTTGGGGTCTTTTTCCTTTTTCGAAACAATGGCAAAGTCCGTTTCAAAATCTTCAGCTGTTTCAAAGGCGGGCTCCATCACAAAATTTCCGTTCATATCAATATAGCCCCACTCCTCATGATTTTGAGTTACTGCGCATAGGCCTTCCTTAAAGCTCGAAGCATCGCGGTAAACATGCAGAAATAGCTGTTTGCCCAGCGTGTCGATAAAAAACCAGTAGCTGTCAATAGCCACAGCCGCAACGCCTTCGCTAAAGGGCAGTGCATCGGTGTATTTAAGGGTAACCACTTCCTGCCCGCTTTGATTAATAAATCCAAAGCGGCCTTCCATACCCGCCAGATATAAACCGTTCGAAGGCTCTTCCAGTTCATCATATTCAGCAGCCACGGTAAAACTACCAAGTTTGTTAATAACACCGTATTTACATTCTTCGGTTTCGCAGTTGCCAATACCTACCACCGCATAGCCATTATTGAAGTCGCCAGCAAAGTTGAAATCAGTATCAAACACGCGTTCATTGTTTTTGTCAATGTAGAAATAAGTGCATTTTTCATCGGTGCAGGGCTTTTTGCGAACGGCCGCATAACCATTTTTAAATTCAAAGGCTTCCTCGTATTCGAAAGGAATAACTACTTCCAGCGCATCGGAACCCTGCTGCCATGCAAAGCCCCATTTATCGCCTTGCTGAAAAGGCTTTAAATCTTTCTTAGAAAGTTCAAGGTCCTTGGTGAGTTTAGCCTGATTGGGGTAATCCGGAAATTCATTGCGGAAATTTTGGAAAGAAGCCTCGGCAGCATCTGAAGTGGAAAGAAGATAAAGCTGGTCCCAGGCATAATTCAAGTTGCGGTTCGAAGAATAATTGCGCACAAAATTCTTGTAGGCATCCACCGTTCCTTCTTTAATAGCCAGTTTGTAAATACTATCCTGAATGTTGTTGTAAGCTGGATGGTCTTTATGGTTCTGTGCAAACTCAATCCAGGAGGCCAGCGATTTTTTTGCAGCATAATATTCAAACACTTTATCCTCATAGTTTTTCTTTGCTTCCTTCACATAAGCTCCATCGGGATATGTATCAAGATACTTTTTGTACGATTGAAAAGTTTTATCCGCAGTGGTTTGCTCGTACACCATTTTCTCATATTTCTCTTTGGCTTCTTTCGCATCGGTAGCATCGGGATATTTACGAATGAACTCAGCCAGTGCATCGGGGTGGTTTAGCGATAAAGCTTTGATAAATGCTTTCTGGTTCCGGAAATTAACGGCTTGGTCAACGTATGCTTTCTCGGTATACTGATCAACAAAATGCTGATACGATTCGAGGGTGTTTTGCTGCTCAGCTACGGAATAGGCTTCAAAGTTGATAGACTTCATCAGTGATTGAATGGTAAAGTCGCGTACACCCAAGGCGAGAAACTTCTTGCTTTGTTTGTCATCGGCACTGAAAGGTATTTTGTCCGCTGCCCGCTTTATATAAACGTTGGCAGAGTCAAGGTGATAGTCTTTGTTATCTTTTGAAGAAAAGTATTTGGCCATGCCGTAATTAGCAGCAGCATTGCCGGGCTCATCAACCAATACCTCGCGCAGATATTTGTTGGCATTCGGGTAGTCGCCTGTGTTCAGGTACTTAAATGCTTTGTCAATATCCCCTGCATGACAAGCGAAGGAGCTGAAAATAAGGAAAAGGGAGAGGAGGTAAGCTCGGGTGAAAAAGTGCATTCGTAACTTGTAATTCGTACTTGAGATTGGGTGTTTTACCTTCATGCTTTCAATTTAACGATGCTTTTGTTTTTTAATTCTGTAATCTGAGTTTCTGAGTACCCTAACTCCTGCAAAACAGATGCGGTATCATCGCCAAGGTCAGGCGCACTCCAGTTATTGTCAAAAGTCGTTTGTTTGAATTTTAATGGCTGATTAATGGTTTTGTATTTGCCAACAGCGGGGTGTTCATTCTCCGCAAACATTTTGCGCTCGTTTAAATAAACATCCTTCTCCATATCCGAAATGTCGTTGATAGTGGTAAAGCAGATGTCGTCATCTTTGAAGAACGTGAGCCATTCTTCGCGGGTTTTAGTCAGGAACAATTCTTTTACTTCATTTTTAAGTTGAATCAGTTCATCGCCTTGTTGCAGGAAGCGCCCGCTCCAGTCTTTTCTTTCCACCTTAGCGCAAAACTGATTCCAGAACTTGGGCTCCAGACTGCCCAGGGCCACAAACTTTCCATCGCTGCAGCGGTAAACATTATAGTTGGCAAGGCCGCCACTTAACCCGAATGCTCCGCGCCCAGCATTCTCTTTGGTGCCCTGATAAGCAGCAAACTGCAAAGCGGTAAGGGGAACAGAAGCATCCGTCATGGCCACATCCACCCACTCGCCCCGTCCTGTCTTTTCCCGCTGGTAAAGAGCTGTGGTAACAGCATGCATGGCCATATAGGAACCACCCCCTATATCTCCCAACTGAAAACCGGGAATAACCACCTCATCATTAGTTCCGGTTATTCCAAGAGCACCCGCTACAGCTATGTAATTTAAATCGTGCCCGGCTGCCATAGCCATGGAAGAATCCTGTCCGTAGCCGGTAACAGAAACATAAATCAGTTTCGGATTAATAGCTGAAAGTTCTTCATAGCCAAAACCAAGTTCTTTCATTACTCCCGGGCTCTACCAGCACATCGGCATTTTTTACTAAATCATAAATTATCTTTTTGCCTTCGGCAGAAAGATAATTCAACGCCAGGCTTCTTTTAGAGCGGTTCAGCGCTAAATAAAGCATGCTCATCTCCTTGATACGCGGCTCGAAGCTGCGGATATAGTCGGGGTTGTCATTGTCTTCAATTTTGATGACGTCTGCGCCAAGGTCAGCAAGAAACATGGTAGCCAGCGGCCCGGGAAGCAGCCGGGTGAAGTCGAGAATCCTGACACCCGCAAGCGGGCCCTTTTTCTCTTTGCGATGAATTACCGAATTCTCAGAGGCAGTTGCATTGTTCTGTATCCCATTGTTGATGGTATCATATTTCCTGAAACATTTCGAAAACTGTAGCATAGCAGCGATGTTCGAAATCTTCACTTTGCCGGTCATTAGCGCCATTTGAGGGTTTGCTTTCCCCGTTTCTAAATCTACATAATCGGAGGCTTTAGCGCTGATAACACAATCTGCTTTCCCTTTCAGTCCTTCCGTTAATTCGCATCTTCCTTCCATTATTCCAACTGTGTATTGAAGTGTTTCCTCCCCTGAAATGTCGAAATGGAAAACGGAAGAATACCCATTTGCTTTTTCAGGACGGAAGCGGTGCGGGATAGATTCCAGTATTTGCTTTGCGGTAATGTTCATAGCGCGTAATTAGAAAAAAAACAACTCCTAAGAGGATTTCCGGTTTTCATATTTTAAAAAGGAAATTCATCTTCTTTTTAATAATGTTAGTGTTGCTGATATTGATCAGATATAATTGTAATAATAGTCATGCTAATAATTGGTTATTGTTGTAGGTTTGCGCCCTAAAAAATAAAATATGGCAAATAAAATCCCCGTTTCCAGTTTAATGACTCCCCGAGTAATTGTAGCAAACACAAATACTAAGTTTAATGAGATTGTTGATTTTTTTGAATTGTATAATATTCAGCATTTGCCGGTGGCGGAAGGCGATCGGCTGATTGGTATTGTCAGCATAAACGACATTATGAAATACCTGAGTAATAAATTGAAGAGCGGAAATGCTTTCAATCTCCCATCACTGGTTGCCACCTTTGATATTAAAGATGTGATGACCACTAACCCTATTTGCGTAAGCCCTGATGATGATTTTTCGAAAGTGGTGGAACTTTTAGCAGAAGGAAAATTTCAATCCGTTCCGGTAGTAGAAAATGGTCTAATTGTAGGAATTATAACCAATAAGGATGTAGTGAAGGCTTACGATGAAAATAGGTAAGCTTTCAAACCATTAATTAAACAAAACAAAAAAGCAACCTCAACGGTTGCTTTTTTGTTTTGAGGCTGGAAATGTTTATTAAGCAATTCGATCGAAGTAGGTGATGAACTTCATTACTTCGCTCAGGTTTGTAACTTTTATTTTACCCATCATAAACATCATCTGCGGGTTGCCTCTACCCAGTTCAAGGTCCTCATAATCGGTTGCCTTTGCAGTGATAACACAGGTAGGAGTTCCCACCAAACCATCCTGGATAATTACATTTTTATCTTTTACGTCTATAGTGAATTCGCCTCCGGTTTCGCCATCCAACTTCATATGAAAGACATGTAATACATGGTCATCCACTTTATCACTTTTGAAACGCTCGGGGAGAGTGTAAATAATTTCTTTTGCTGTCATGTTTGTTTTTTTGTTTTGGGTTGAAGAAATATTATTGATTGTTTCCGGTTTATCACTTGATTTTGGTGATTGGGGTATTAGAGTTTTCTCTGTTGATTGCGCCTTCATGTTCTTATATGCGCTTTCATAATTCACACCGTCAATCACGATTTTCGAAATTATCTCTTTCATAATTTCCGTAGTGCCCCCTACAATGGTACCTACTCTTGCGTCTCTGTAACCCCGCTCAATGGGATACTCACTCATGTAACCATACCCTCCAAACATCTGCAGACATTCATCTGCTACTCTTTTGCCGAGTTCAGTGGCTTTCATCTTGGCCATGCTACACTCCTTTACAGCAAAGATTCCACGCGAAAACAGATCACAACAATAGTAAACAAATCGTTTAGTTATCTCCACCTCGGTGATAAGATCCGCCATCTTGTGACGCAACACCTGGTATTTCTCAATTGGTTTCCCAAATACACTTCGCTCGTGCATGTATTTAAGGGTATAGTCTATTCCTCTTTCACAACCTGCTATAGCCATGATGGCAGCTACTAATCGCTC
>JAZKEP010000262.1:0-3280 GCA_040387015.1 Bacteroidota bacterium | reverse complement strand
GTAGAAAAAGCCTTGTCCTTCTTTCCCTACCAAGTTTGAAACAGGCACTTTTACATTGTCAAAAAACAATTCACCTGTGTCGCTGCTTTTCCACCCCATCTTCTTAAGTTTATTGGAGGTGAAACCTGCAGTCCCCTGGTCAACTACAATTAAACTTACTCCGGCTAATCCGGCAGCAGGGTCGGTTTTGCAGGCAACCGTTACAAAGTTTCCATAAACACCGTTAGTAATAAATGTTTTGTTGCCGTTAATAATATAGTAATCTCCTTCGCGTTTGGCAGTACAACGTAAGGCGGCAACATCGCTTCCCGCCCCAGGCTCACTGATGGCAATACTACCTACCCATTTTCCTTCAATGGAGGGCCGCAGATATTTTTTTTTCAGATCATTACTGCCTGCCAAAAGAATATGGTTGGTTGCCATATACTGGTGGACACTTACAGCACTTGCATATCCGGCACAGGTATTATTAGCCAGTTCTTCAAGATATACTACGGTATGCCAGAAATCATTATTGGTACCTCCATATTCTTCCGGGAAGTTTATACCCAGCAAGCCCAGCTCGCCCATTCGCAGGAATATCTCACGTGGAATTTTTTCCTCTTCCTCCCATTTATTGATATTGGGAGCAACTTCTTTCTGCACAAAATCGCGTACAGTCTGGCGGAACATTTCGTGCTCTTCGCTAAAGTATTGTCCCATTCGTTACAGTTGGCTGGATTTACTCGATAGTTACGTTAATGCCTCTATCGGAAATGGCATCTTTCATTGGCTTGAGGGTTTCGAAAGAGCCATGTTGAACTGCATACTTGCCTTTGTTATGAATGATATAGGCGCATTGTTCTGCCTGTTCAACGGAGTGTTTACAAACTTCCACCAGAGTTGTAATAACCCAATCAAATGTGTTTACCTGGTCGTTGTGAAGAATGAGCTTGTTTTCAAGCGCAACGTCATCTAGTACATCAACATCCTGTTGAAGTTCGGTCTGATTAGAATTTGACATAGCTTTATTGATTAGTTATACGAAGATAGGACGCCATTCTGTAAATAGTAACAAATTGCTTGAAAATTTTCAACCAATAGTTACATCAAATGTTGAATAGAACTTGCCGCCCTGCTCAAGTGTAAGAATACCTTCCTTCTCCGAAAACCCTCTGTAATCATTGTCGGTGTCTGCGCATCCGTGCCAAGGCTCGATACAGACGTATGGTGCATTTTCCTTGGCCCAAAGTCCAAGATACTTATAATGTGGAAAATCAATAGAAAGGAAATGAGAATGATTTCTGCTCTTAATACAGACTCGGCTAGACTTTAAGTCTTTAAAAATCAGTGCATCATCTTTAAATAAATCATTCCTAAGGGGAATCGTACTTGAGTTATCTAGACCCTTTTCTTTTCGTCCATCAAAATATCCTTGATCGTTAATTAAATGGCGGAATGAATTTTCGGTCCTTTCAAACTCTAGGAAATAGTCTTCATACTTTTCATTATTTTGAAAAGGAACTGCAAAAGCAGGATGCCCTCCTAATTGAAAATAAATGGCTTTATGATCCTTGTTTAACACCTCGTAAGAACACACCAACCTATTATCATCTAAACGATATCCAATCAAAAATTCAAACTTGTATGGATAAAATTTTAATGTTTCAGCGGATGAAACAAGAGAGAGAACTATTTTTGTTTCGCTCAACTCAAGCAGTTTAAAGTTAGATTTTCGTGCGAAACCATGTTTCTCAATAGGATATGTTCTCCCTTCTATAACTATTTCATCATTTAAACATCTGCCCACAACAGGAAACAAAACGGGTGCGTGCCAACCCCAAATTTGAGTTTCCGCTTGCCAGAGATGTTCAGTTGTAGTTTGTTTAGAAAAGATAGAAGTAAGTTCCGCCCCATATTCTCGCACTTTTACTTTCAGGAATTCATTTTCAATTTGATACATACTTGAATCAGTTTTAAGAAACAATTCTAAGATAAAATAGCCATGTATATTAAAATAAACAAATGAATTTTGAAAGGGTGATAACCGTCTTCATTTCTAACCATTTGCCAATACATTTGTAGAAATCATAAACCCAAATCAACCCATGAGAAAAATTTTAATACTCACATTTGTTGCGGTTCTTCTGTCAAATTTTGCTGCTGCTCAAGAAATGACAAAGGAAGAGAAGAAGAGATTAAAAGAAGAACTAAAAGCCTATATGAATGATCTAGCCGGTTACAAGGCTAAGGTGAATGATATAAAAGTAACACTCGATTCAAACGATGCGGAGATAAAGAGACAGAAGGATGATATTGCCACAGCCTCTGCTCAAATTGCTGAATTGGATAACAAACTGACGGATTATATTAAAGAGTTGCAGCGATGTAATGATTCACTTCATTCTATATATGGCAGTTCTCAGCCTTACGGAAATATGACCTTGTATGATGAAGGAGCAAATACGGGAAATGTATCTTCCTCAACAGCAGGGGCCGTTATTGTCAATGAAGATGGAACTGTAAGTAATTCGAGTGGAAGTATATCGGTTAAGCAAGGAGTAAATTATGTAAATGCTACTGCCAAAAGAGGAACTGTTTATAAGGTGCAATTTGGTTTGTATAAAAATTTCAACATTACCAAGTATTTTGATCAGCCGAGATATATAGGATATGAAGATGAAAACGGGATGAATCGTTATGTGATTAGTGATTTTGTGGATGAAAATGTTGCAATGAACTTTGTTGAAGATGTAAGAAGAATGGGAATAAAAGATGCATTCGTTGCGAAATATATTGATGGACAAAGAGTATATGAATGGAGTAAAAATCCGAAGTATAAAGGTAAACGCGTACCCTCCAGTCTGGAACAAGCTTTAGAAATGGAGAAGAAGGGAAAGAAGGGGAAGAAGAATGACTGAAAGATAATTATGAGTACCCCTGAGATATCTAAGTAAATTCACAAAATGTATTTGCAAGGAACAGGCGTTCTCACAAACCCTTTAAATTGAAATTCGCATTGCAACCTGCTGTAAACTTTCTTTACGGTTAATCTTACCGTTTTCAGTTCTGATAAAGTGAGGAATTGTCAAAATGGTTTTGGGACAATACAATTTACCCAATATTTCAAATCGTTTCTTAAAGTCGTTAGTTTCTTTGAGCGTGACAGCGCGTTTCTCTAAGGCTATAGCAACCTCCTGTCCAGTACGCTGATTCTCAATTCCGGCTATAAAAAAGGGGACATCTATTAGAGCCCTTATTTGTTCTTCTATCTGTTCCGGATAAATTTTTACACCAGCAC
>JAZKEP010000261.1:0-6509 GCA_040387015.1 Bacteroidota bacterium | reverse complement strand
AATAACCCTTTTATATTAGCCGCCTCAAAAAGAATCCCATAACATGAAAAAAATCCTATGCCTTGTATTCGTTTCTGTCATCGCTTTTAGCTCCTGTAAAAACAGTTCAGCTCCCAAGGTTGACCCAGAATTTGAAAAACAATTACAGGAAAAGTTCATAAATGCCAAAGAAGGAGAAGTGATTGAATTACCTGAAGGGACTTACTCACTTACCCGTTCACTTATTTTGGATGGTGTTAACAATGTTACTATCAAAGGAAAAGGGAAGGATAAGACTATCCTTTCTTTCAAAGGACAGAAGGATGGCGCAGAAGGTTTAAGGATTACGGCCAATGGAGTGGTGATGGAAGATTTCTGCATAATGGATGCGAAGGGAGATGATATTAAAGTGCAAGATGCAACGAATGTAACTTTCAGAAGAATGAAAGTGGGTTGGACTGCACTACATGATACAAAAAATGGTGCATATGGAGTTTATCCTGTAGGGTGCACGAATGTGCTGATTGAAGATTGTGAAGTATTCGGTTCTGCGGATGCAGGGGTTTATGTTGGCCAATCGAAAAATATTATTGTACGCAGAAATCATGTGCATGATAATGTAGCCGGTATTGAGATTGAAAATTCTATCGATGCAGATGTATATGAAAACCTTTCAGAAAACAACACCGGTGGCATTCTCATCTTCGACCTACCTGATTTGCCTGTAAAAAATGGAAGCCGTTGTCGTATTTACAATAACAAGGTTGTTAATAATAACGTAGGGAATTTCGGAGTAAAGGGGACTACCGTAGCAGAGATTCCTGCAGGCACCGGAATCATAGTAATGGCTACCAATCAATGTGACATATATAACAACGAAATTTCCGGACATAACTCGGTCAGTGCATCTATTGTTAGTTTTATGGCCATCAATAAGCCATTCAAGGATACTGTATATGATCCTTATTCCGGAGGTATTTATTTTCATGAGAATAAGATTACAAGAGGAACAGGAAAAGTAGACCAAAGCGTAGTCTTTGGAAAACTCTTTACTGCTTTGTTCGGAGACAAAGTTCCGGATATTATTACGGATGGAGCCGTTAACCCGGCTTATCTAAATAATGACGGTTCTGTAAAAGACGATCAAAAAATATGTATTACCAACAACGGTAATGTTACTTTCAGCAATATGGACTTACTGAATAAAGGAAAGAACAAGACGAGCGATATTTCTAAGTTCAATTGCACCCTGCCGAACCTTAATGAGGTTAAACTGAATCTTTAAAAAAATCAGTTTACCACTTTACCAGCGCCTTTTGGAAAATATCATCTACTAATTGCTTATTGATTTCATCAATCAATCGATCCTCCACGGTTGATATATCTTCATTGGAAGGGACTTGTACAAAGCGTGAGAAGTTTTGAGACCATTTGTCTTTTTCATCTTTTGTATTTGAAAAATCTACCTGAACAGTAATAGTAAGACGAAGTAAAGCACTTGTAGTATTGGCCACTGCTGCATCGCTTGTAATAGTATATCCGGTAATGGCACCTTTAAATTGAAGATCTCCATCGAATGAAGCCTGCTTTAAATTGGCCTCCGTTTGAAATTTCAATTTTAGTTTATCGGTGAAACTTTGAGGAAGAGAAGCCGGCCCATTATTGGCCCTGTTTTGAAAAAGCTCTACGGAGAAGGAATGTATATCGGCAGGAACACTTGCCCCGGAAAAAGAATAGACTTTACAAGAGTCCATGGAAACCACTAACAAGAAAAGAGCACCGATAAAAAACAGGTTCCGCATCATTTAGATTTCAATTCCGTATTCTTTGATCTTTCTGTAAAGCGTTCGTTCAGAAATTCCCAAATCATTCGCTGCTTCCTTGCGTTTGTTGCGATGTTTTTTCAGTGCTTTCATAATCAGTTCCTTTTCCTTGTCGATAATCGAAAGGGATTCTTCAATGGTTTCAGTATCAATATAATTTTTCTTATCCTGAATAACGATTGGCTGATTATTACCTGTTTGAGAAATGACAAACGGTTTTTCTGAGTTTGTGTTTTGAGGTATCTCAAAGTTTTGATTGGTTAATTGCCCACCGTTTACCTGGTGCTTGGTAATATCGTATACAAACTGTTTTAAATCATTCAGATCATTCTTTACATCGAATATAAGTTTGTAGAGTATTTCTCTTTCCGTGAAACTACTTCCTCCACTTTCATAACGGGCTTCGGCTAACGCGGGCAGGCGGTTAGCAGTAATATCAGGAACAATCTGAACCAACTCCTTGGCCGTTACTTCTTTTTCAACTGCAAGAATAGAAACCTGTTCTGCTACATTCTTCAATTGACGAACATTACCGGGCCATGGATATTTAAGAATGAGCTCTTTGGCATCATCAGTCAATTTAACCTGCGGTATTTTGTTCTTCTCCGAAAAATCGGAAGAGAACTTGCGAAAAAGCATATAAATATCATCGCCCCTTTCTCTTAATGGCGGAATGTAAATAGGGACTGTAGATAAACGGTAATACAAATCTTCTCTAAACTTTCCCGCACGAACTGCCTCCTGCAAATTCACATTGCTGGCTGCTATTAAACGCACATCGGTTTTCACCACTTTACTGGAGCCTACACGGATATATTCACCGGACTCCAGAACCCGAAGCAATCTTGCCTGAGTGCCCAAAGGCAACTCTCCAATTTCATCTAAGAAAATGGTTCCTCCATTAACTGTTTCGAAATATCCTTTACGTGCTTCGTGCGCACCGGTAAAGGATCCCTTTTCATGTCCGAACAGTTCCGAATCAATTGTCCCTTCAGGTATAGCACCGCAGTTTACTGCTATGAAGGGATTGTGCTTGCGTCCGCCCAACTGATGAATAATATGCGAAAACACTTCTTTACCTACACCGCTTTCACCGCTGATAAGAACGGTGAGGTTTGTACTGGCAACACGCTCAGCAATGCTGATTGCATGGTTCAGGCCTGATGAATTGCCAATAATTCCAAAACGGTTTTTTATTGATTGAATTTCCATGTGTTAGTTCATTAATTGACCAATCAAAGTTCCACTGGTGCATCCCGTTACCTTTAACATTACATAGTCACCGGGTTTATAATTGCCGCGGGGGAATACGATTACTTTGTTTTGAGTATTTCTGCCAAATAAATCTCCTTCGTTACGTGCAGAAGTTCCTTCCACTAATACCTCAAAGGTTCTTCCAATATCTTCCTTATTTCTTTCCAATGAATGCGCGCGGTGCAAATCCACTATCTCCTGCAATCTTCTTTTCTTCACTTCTTCAGGAATATCATCGGCATATTTCTTAGCGGCCACTGTGCCGGGGCGTTCGTTATAAGCAAACATATAGGCCATTTCATATTTCACGTGCTGCATCAGGCTTAGGGTATCCTGATGTTCTTCTTCGGTTTCGGAACAAAAGCCGGAGATTATATCGGTTGAAATAGCTGCTTCGGGAACAATGTTTCTTATAGCTTCTATCCGTTGCAGATACCACTCGCGGTTGTAAGTGCGGTTCATCAATTCAAGAACCCTGGAATTGCCCGACTGAACAGGCAGGTGAATGTATTTGCAAATGTTTGGATACTTTGCCATTGTGTGCAACACATCATCGGTCATGTCTTTTGGATGCGAAGTAGAAAAACGAACCCGTAAATCAGGAGCCACTTGCGCCACCATTTCCATCAACCGGGCAAAGTTTACAACCCCTTCATCGTATTTAGCTTCCACCAGCTTTTTACCAACCAGTTTCTCGTCATGAGTAAAGCGATAGGAATCTACGTTCTGCCCCAATAGGGTAACCTCGCGGTAACCTTTTTCATATAAATCTTTTGCTTCGGCAACTATACTGGTATAGTCGCGGCTTCTTTCTCTTCCACGGGTAAAGGGCACCACACAAAAAGCACACATATTATCACAACCGCGCATAATGCTGACAAAAGCTGTAATGCCATTGCTGTTTAAACGAACCGGGTTAATCTCCGCATACGTTTCTTCGCGGCTGAGAAGCACATTCACGGCCTTTTGACCGCTTTCGGCTTCTTCAATTAAACCGGGAAGCATACGATAAGCATCAGGGCCGGCCACTATATCCACTATCTTTTCTTCTTCCAGAAATTTCTCCTTTAAGCGTTCGGCCATGCAGCCCAGCACCGCTATTACCGCTCCCTTCTTTTTCTTCTTTACAGCCGATAAATGTTTTAAGCGAAAACGGATGCGCTGCTCGGCATTATCGCGAATGGCGCAGGTATTAATCAAAATCAAATCAGCATCTAAAAACTCGGCAGTAGATTCATAGCCATCGTTGGCAAGAATAGAAGCCACCACTTCGCTATCGGCAAAGTTCATTTGGCAGCCATAGCTTTCTACATAAAATTTTTTCCCATTGGTTTGAACATGCTTGGGACGCTCAACAGTTAAAGTTTCCCCCTGACGGCTTTCGTCAATCACTTTGGGCTGAATCTCAAAGGCTGTGTCGTTGTTATATAACAGATTATCCATTCAAAAAATAAATGAGGGGCAAAGATAAGTTTTTGGGTGACAGATTGGCAGATGCTACCTAAAAAAAGTCTTAGCTGACGAGAATCATATTCGTTTAAGAATGACTGTAATCAACAAGCTTTACACTTGCAGTATTGTTAACTAAGCAAAATGATATACATGAAGGCAGAAACCTTACTTCACGAAGGAAAATTACTACAGGAATATATTAAAGAGAACGCTATTTCTAAACAGGAACTGTGCTACAAGTTAAGCATCAGCCAGGCCATGTTTAACTACCACTGCCGAAAGGAAAATTTCTCCGGTGCCTTCCGGTCAAAGTTAGTTGACCTGGGCATTGTGTTACATGCCGAACAGAAGGAGAGGGATGCTTTTGACAAAGCATATATCAGCGAATTGCAGGAGGAGGTTCGCCTGCTCACCCAGATGGTTGCCGTTCAAAAACAGTTTATTGCTCACCTTACCACTAACTGTAAACACGGCCACTGTCTTAATTTTATTTTAGACAGCCGAAAGTCTTAATACTACTATATAAGTGCTTACTTTTGTTCCTATGGAAATTAAAATGGAACAATCGGGCGCCAAGGGTGCTTTCTTTATAGAAGAAAACGGCACCCGCCTTGCCGAAATGACTTTTAGCCGGGCAGGAGAGAAGTTGCTGATTATTGACCATACTGATGTGAGTGATGCCCTTCGCGGAAGCGGTGCAGGTAAAAAACTGGTGGCCCATGCCGTTGAATACGCCCGCAGCAACGCCCTTAAAATAATGCCGCTGTGCCCCTTTGCTAAGTCGGTGTTTGATAAATCACCTGAATATGCCGATGTTTTAAATACATAGCTACCCTCTCAATCCCCTAATTTTAAAATTATTTCTTCTTCAGCGGAGCGCCAACAGCAATGGCGCAGTCATGGCCCGGCTGCCCGTGAGGAGGATTCATGCCTGCGGGCGTAGGTCCCGAAGGCGTGGTAGTTAAAGAAGGGGCAGATGGGGAAGTAGGAGTGGTGCTTGCTCCCGGAAGCGGCAAACTACCAAATGCACTACCCGATGCAGGGCTTGCAGAAGGGGCGGCAGGCGCTTTACCCGGAGGCGAACTTAAAGGAGCGCCCACTTCAATATCGCAGCGGTGGCCCGGCTCACCATGAGGCGGGTTCATACCTTTAGCAGTTACCGTTTTTTCACCGGGCCCAACAGGTATAAGAGTAGCATTGCTATCGCTCGAAATCATATTTATTGTAGTGCTGGAAGGAGGGGTGGCAGTTAGTTCAGTGCCGGCTGCCGGTTGCACGGTGGCAGTTTCTTCTTTGTTATTACAACTATTAAAAAGGAGGGCGGCAACTGCTAGTAAAAGGAATAAATTGGTTTTCATTGATGTGTTTTTAATGCTGCTTATCAGCGCTTAAAAATAAGAACCATTTTCAATTGTTGGAATCTAAAATGATTTCGCTCTTCCTGCCTGCAAAAAACGTTGGTATTTTAAGCTTCATAATGTGGAAAATTACCCGCTTATATTCTTGGTGATGGGGGATACATTATGCTATATTCGTGCGCTCAAAATTGAGTTAAAAAAGTTACAGGCTAAAAGCTGCAGGTTACGGGTAAAAACATGCCTTCACCACCTGCCACCTTCAACCTGTAACCAGCAACCAATAAACTAGTATGGCAGACGAAATAATACCCCCCACCAGCAGTGGTGGAGGCCCCAACCAGCAATCGGCACGAATAATCCCTATTAATATAGAGGAGGAAATGAAAACCGCCTACATTGACTATTCCATGTCGGTTATTGTTTCACGGGCCATTCCTGATGTGCGCGATGGGCTTAAACCAGTGCATCGCAGGGTGCTTTATGCCATGAACGAACTGGGCCTAAGTCCCAACAAGCCTTATAAAAAGAGCGCCCGTATAGTAGGAGAGGTGCTGGGTAAGTATCACCCGCATGGCGATAGTTCGGTTTACGATGCCATGGTGCGTATGGCGCAGGACTGGAGCCTTCGTTATCCTTTAGTAGA
>JAZKEP010000260.1:0-2459 GCA_040387015.1 Bacteroidota bacterium | reverse complement strand
ATTTGTCCAATGTTAAAAAACTCGTGCCAGCATAGTTGGCTTCATAGCCTAAAACACGATCCAATTCTGTCGGGTGTCCAACAGATTCATGGATCGTTAAAAATAAATGCGATGGGTCTAAAACCAAGTCGTACTTGCCAGGAGGAACAGGTTTTGCTTTTAACTTTTCATCTACATGAACAGCCGCTTCCCGAACATCTTCTAAAATATCATAACGTTTTTTATAGAGCGTTACAGGTCCGCCTTTGATTTTATCTTCATCTCTAGGTTTTAAATATTCGAAACCCATACCCATTGGGGCACTTAGTGCATTTCTGGTTTCGAACTTCCCACTTGCAGCATCTGTTTTGGTAAGTGTAAAAGTTGGCCAAATTCGGTGGATACCCTGATCGATATAAGAGCCATCAGTAGAAGCAAAATACTTCTGTTCATTGATCATAAACAGATTAGAGCTGATAAATTTGGCGCCACCTTTTAACGCTTCGTTATTTACATCCAACAACAGATTTACCTTATCGGCAATAGGCACTTCGAAGGCATTAATTTCAATAGGTGTTTTCCAGCTTACCTCACCAAATCCCTTTTGCGCAGCCAATTGAACAGGTTCCTCCATTAATTTGGAATTTCCTTTGGCAATCGCCACGGCAGCCTCTGCAGCTTTTGCAATACTGGCATTATCAAGGTTGTTTGTAGCAGCAAAACCCCAGCTTCCATTGGCAATAACCCGAACCCCCAAACCATAGGATTCTGAGTTAGAAATGTTTTCTACACGTGTCTCCCTAGTGGCAACCACCTGATTTAAATAACGGCCAATGCGCACATCAGCATAAGTAGCACCTTTACTTTTTGCAGCGTTAAGTGCAACATCGGCCATTTTTTTCTTTAGCACAGTGTCAACTGGTGTCAATGCTTCTTCAACAGAAATTAATCTGCCAAAAGCGTGGTTCTTTGGAAGCATGCTGGCACCAAGGCCAACGCCTGTCATGTATAAGAAATCTCTTCTTCTCAACTTTTGTTGTTTTTAATAAAGTATAGTCATTGCACAAGGATGCCATGAACGTCTCTTAAGCAGCCTGTCTTTAAGCTTTAAGCTTTGAGCTTTGAGCTCCTGAAAAAATTAAATCGCATCCGATAACGAAGTAAACGTAAAATCTCTGATCTTCATCGGAGGAATCAGTCCACTACCAGTTCTTACCGGTTTGCCCAATGCCTCTACATTATTGAGCATGATTACCGGACTTTCATTGAACCTGAAATTCTTGATAGGGAATTTAATTTCACCATTTTCAATGTAAAAAGTACCGTCACGTGTCAGTCCCGTCAATAACAAAGTTTGTGGATCAACCGAACGGATATACCAGAAACGGGTTACCAAAATCCCTTTCTCTGTACTCTTAATTAGCTCTTCTAAAGATTGTGTTCCACCTTCCATTACAATGCTTCTGTTAAATGGAAGTGGTTCTACACCTTTCTGGCCAGCCCAATACCTAGAATAAGAAAGGTTTTTAACCACACCCTTTTCTACCCACTGCGTTCTTTTTACGGCCAAACCATCACCAGTCCATGTTGATGATGGAACCTCTGCATTTAATGGGTCAGAATAAATATTTACATTTTCAGAGAATAATTGTTCTCCTAAGCGTGTGCCTCCACCTTTTTTGCTCATGAAACTCCGACCTTCATCAGCGCTTCTGGCATCAAAACCCCTAAACATGTTGCCCAGCATATCACTGGCAGCAAGAGGTTCTAAAATCACGGTATATTTTCCTGGCTCTATTGCCTTTGCACCTGCAGAACCATTTGCTTTACCTGCGGCAATTTTGCTCAAAGCAAGCGTATCCATTTTGGAAAGATCATTGAAATCTTGCTCCACATAGCCAGAACCTGTTCCCTGTTTGTTTCTAACGGTAACCGAGAAAGAAACATTCGTTCCTTTATTGTAGGCAAATAAGCCCTTAGAATTCATCACCGAATTAAAACTGGTAGAATTCTCTAAGAAACCAGCAGCATCTAACCCTGCTGCCTTTACAACACCTAAGCTTTTACCCACCATTTCTGCCCTTGTATCAGGCGTCATTGCTGCGGTATTGGCATTGAATGTTTTGCTTTCGGCAAAAGTCTGTGCCCCTAAAAGTGGCATAAACTCTGGGTTTTCAGGTGCTAACATGGCTAGCTCTTCTGCTCTTTTGACTACTTTTTGTAAGGACGCGTCATCAAATTCATTGATGGTTGCCGAACCTGTTTTTTTTCCGAATGTAGAACTTACCCCTAAGCTCATTACGGTAATCTGGCCAGCAGTTGAAACAGCATTACGGGCATATCTAATGTTGCCACCATCTGATCCCCTTAAACTAACTTCGCAGAAATCTGCTTTTGAAAAGCCAATCACTTTTTTTAATATCGCCTGGGCTTCTTCTTTACTTAATCTGGCCATCATTATATTTTTCTTGCTGTATTAA
>JAZKEP010000259.1:0-8362 GCA_040387015.1 Bacteroidota bacterium | reverse complement strand
GGTAGCGCGGTCGCATTTAGCGGAACCGCTCAGGATAACCAAGGGATTAGCCGGGTGGAAATTGTTCTCAACGGGAACACATCCAATCCGGAAGTTGTGAGCCCTAATACAGCCACCAGTAACTTTGCCTGGTGGTATCGCGCAAGAGCGTGTAATAAGCGTTGCACTGACTGAGCTTTTGAACAAAAATATCGGAGAATGCCGCAGTAAGGTTAGTTACTCCTGCATCGGGATCAAAATCCATTACACCACCAAAATGGCCTGCAGTATAAACATCTCCGGTGCTGTTTATGGCTATAGCATTTCCCTCGTTTACATTGGTTCCTGCCAGGTGCTTAGCCCAAACAAATTTTCCGGTTGTGGCTTCGAGCTTTGAAATATAAATGTCCCAATAGCCAATTCCCACAAGGTTAGAAGTTGCTGCATCCGGGTCGAAATCGACCGTTCCTTCAAAATAACCAACGCTGAAAACTTTGCCCTTATCATCTACTGCGATGCCGCGCCCTTCTGACATACCGGTGCCGGGAAAATGCTTCGCCCATGCAAAATTTCCCGAGGCATCTAATTTGCAAACAAAAGCATCTCTGCCTCCTGCCGAAGTAAGATTAAATGTTGCGGCAGCGGGATTAAAATCGCAGGTGCCCTCGATGTAGCCAGTGGTATAAACATTCCTGTCGGCATCAATGGCAATGGCTTTCCCAATATTGTAGTTAGGCCCACCTATCGCTTTGGCCCAAACAAATCCGCCCAGCGCATCTAATTTGGCAACAAACATATCACCACTGCCCAAATCGCTCATACTAAAAGTTAGTGTGCCAGGATCGAAATCAACATTGCCGCCAAAGTAGCCTGTTATGTAAAGATTTCCGTTGGGGTCTACAGTCATTGCTTCGGGACTGGCGAGGGATGCACTGATTCCGCGAAATTGTTTTACCCAGCCGTAGTTGCCTTGTGCATCGAGCTTAAAAACAAAAATATCGCTATTTAAGGCAGTTAAATTCAAAGTGCCGGCACCAGGATAAAAATCGGCAGAGTCTTCAAAAATTCCCGTAGTTACTACACCCGCTGTGCTCCACACCACCGAATAACCAAAATCGTAACCCTTGCCGCCCGCTTCTTTAGCCCACACCAGATTGCCGGCAGAGCTGAGCTTAACCACATAAGCATCGCTTTCACCTTTCGAAACAAGGTTGTAGGTTCCGACACCAGGGTCAAAGTCAACAGTGTCTTCAAAATATCCGGTGGTGTAAATATTTCCTGCCATATCTAAAGTAACGCATGAGCCCCTGCCGGTACCCTTAAATTGTTTAGCCCAAACAAAGTTTCCCGAAGCATCGAGTTTCGAAACAAAAATATCCTGCGTGCCTTTGGCAATCAATTGGTAAGTGCCCGGACCCGGATCAAAGTCGGCTGTATCTTTGAAATAACCGGTAGTGTAAACATTTCCTGCATTGTCTACGGCAACAGAGCGCGCTTCGTCAACATCGTTACCGCCCATTTGTTTTGCCCATTTTAAGCTCTGTGTATACGCTGCGTAATGCAATGCGAAAAGCGAAACAAGCAGGGTCATGGTCTTCTTCATGGGGTTGTGTTTTTGGTTGCAGCCAAAAATATATTTTTCCAACTTATTGTGCAGAAAGCAGAATTTTGTTGCTGCCAGCATTACCGGCAGCAAGCTGACCCTTCCTAAACTTAACCTTCTTCCTCTTGCAAACGTTGAGGAGTGGCCACATGAATTTGCTCTTGACCGTATAAATCTTCCTTTTTTCCTGAAGAGGAAGCTACATCGTCTTCTTAAAAGATATTTCAGCAATATCCTTATCCACCGGTGAAAGACTGTTCAGATACATCCAGATAGCGGTGATGTCTTCATCGCTCATCCGCGAAAAAGGACCCCAGTCCATAGGCGAAATGGCAACGAGTCTGCCTTGCCGGAAACGCTCAATAAACTGCTGCGGTGTTTTAAACCTCGCAAAAGCACTGTTGGCATGGGGTGTAATATTAGGCGTGCGCATCCACAAGGCCGTATCGGCATTCAGAAAGCGGTGAAAATCGGGCCAGGGCTCAAACTCCATTCCACCGGCAAACTCCGGACCCACCGCTTCATACGTCATCTTATCGCGCTCGGTGTGGCAACCCACACAATTGGTTACATACCGCGCAAGATACTCGCCCCGCGCAATGGTTGGCGCCATAGCGGGTGCGCTTTCGGGGGCATCGGGTTTTTCGATAGGTTTAAAAGTAGTAGTAAAGGTGCGAACGGCTTTTCCAACAAACGTCCACTCATTTTCGGGCACCGCATTGTTAACCGGTTCTAAAGTTCGCAGGTAAGAAACAATCGCTACCATATCATCATCGGCCATTTTCCAGAAAGGCATAATCAGCGGCATGCTGGCTACATCATCGGGGCGGATGCCGTGGCGCATCATGCGAAACAACTTTTCATCGCTGTAACGGCCCAGCCCCGTTTGTTTATCGTTGGTAAGGTTACGCGTATACATGCCTCCCAGCGGCCCCATCGGAAACCGGATGCCTCCTTTTAATGGTATGGCATCGCCAGTATCGGACCTTACCAAGGCATCAAAATCAGAAACATGGCACGAAACACAATGCGCGGGGCCGTTAACTAGGTATTTGCCCTTTGCTATTACAGCAGAGTCGGTACTGGTTTTAAGTGCCGGCACGGGCCAGTCGTATTTTTTATTCCACGAAAGTTGAACAAAAAGAAAAAGCCCTGCTACGAGGAGCACGATTACTGTAAGTACGGTGAGGAGTATTTTTTTAATCATGGATTACATTTTTGAATTAAAAATGGTGGTTGTAATTACCGGGATTAAATAGAAAACAAAAAAATAAATTGTGCAAGTAATTTTTTGAGTCAGCATTTAGGCGCAGGGTTGCTTCGTTGCGCTGTTATCAGCAACCATTACCCTTGCTAAATCTAAGCTTTCTTGAAACCCTGCAAAGGTTGGGGAGTGACTGCTCAATTTCCTTAAAAAACAAACTTGTAAAGGTAGTGGCCATTTGGGATGCTTATGAATAACACTTCTGTTATTCTTATTAAATCTTCGTTTTTATACCATTGGCAGTATAAAGCACACAGCAATGATTAGGGTAAAAAGCAGTATATCCTGCCATTCCGCTCTTTTTGCTCATTAATCTGCCATTTCAGCAGCTGTGAGGGGCACTTGGAAAACTCCAAACGGGGTTCACATACTTGTGAGGGGCACTTGGAGAACCCGGAATGGGGTTCACACACTTGTGAAGGGCACTTGGAGAACCCGGAATGGGGTTCACACACTTGTGAGGGGCATTCGGAAAACTCCAAATGGGGTTCACACACTTGTGAGGGGCACTTGGAAAACCCGGAATGGGGTTCACATACTTGTGAAGGGCACTTGGAGAACCCGGAATGGGGTTCACATACTTGTGAGGGGCACTTCGGAAACCCGGAATGGGGTTCACAGAGTTGTGATGGGCATTTGGAGAACACGGAATGGGGCTCACAGAGTTGTGAGGGGCACTTGGAGAACCCGGAATGGGGTTCACATACTTGTGAAGGGCACTTGGAAAACCCGGAATAGGGCAAACAGAGCTGTTTGGAGTGTTTCTGAAAGCAGATATTGTGTTGAAATTGAATGATTTGCTGATGTAATCTAACCTTTCTTAAAACACATTATTTGCAACACATGGGCTTATATTTACAATGGTATCGAACTGAAAAAGGTTCTCTTTACGGGTGTAAAAACGGTTGAATCTTTTTTAATAATGATTCTTTAAATTGCAAATAATATGAGTACGGAAAACAGCAATAAATCGCGCAAACACTTTTTACGCAATGTAGGGTTAGCTACTTTATCAGCCGGTCTGCTGCCGCTGGCGGGCAAGTCTAACAGCGTGCAGCAGAATGAAAGCACAGCAGCCTGCGACAAAACCACACTCGATTACTACGGTCAAGGTCCTTTTTATACTCCCAATGCCCCCACCATAACGGGCAATCAACTTGCCTTGCAGAATGAAACAGGAACCCGTTTAATATTGACCGGCATCGTGCGCAGCCTTGATTGCTCAATGATAATTCCCGATACACTGATAGATGTATGGCATGCGAATGATGCAGGTGCTTATGACAGCAGCGGGTATAACCTGCGGGGTGTTACTTACTCCAACGCGCAGGGTTTTTATGTTTTCGAAACCATTCTTCCCGGAAAGTATCTGAATGGCCCCGCTTACCGCCCGCGCCATATTCATTTTAAAATTACACCTCCCGGTTTCCCGGCCCTCATCACCCAGCTTTATTTTGAAGGCGACACCAGCATTCCTGGTGATGCAGCAGCTTCCATTACTTCAGGCACTTACAATGCCACTGCGCGCATTATTCCCATTGCTCTCAACGGGGTTGGGAAATATGAAGGCACCTGGGATATCATTATCAGCGGAGCAGGTGTTACCGGCACCCGCGATATGCACCTGGATAAAGGAATTATCTACTCCGCATCGCCCAATCCGTTTACCGATGAGCTGGAAATAAACTACGGAGTGTATCAGCCCGCAAAAGTGACGCTGCAGGTTTTTGATATCAATGGTTCGATGGTGGCTTCGCTGGATGAAAAGTATCTGCAACCGCAGAAATATAAAGCTGTATGGAAAGCCGGTACTAACCTGGCTGCAGGAATTTACTTTGCAGCCCTCAAGATAAACGACCTGCAGGTGCATTATCTTAAAGTGATGAAATCATAAGGTTGAAAATTTCTTAGCGCCACAGTTAGTTCAGTGTGTAAAATATCGCTTTGACCGTTTGCCGGTGTTATCACCTGCCCTCCCCAACCTTGCCTTACTAGCGGCTTTGCAACGTGCTGATGCTCCCGGACAAAAAAAAGAGAAAATATTTTCCTGCTTTTGTCCAATCCGTCCGTTCTCAATCGTTATAGGTTTTTAATCACTAAAACAATTTTATTATGAAAGAATTTTTGTTCGTATTCCGAAACGATTACAAAGGCCGCCCTGATCATGATTCACCCGAAGAATTACAGGCAGTAATGAAAGAATGGATGGACTGGATGGGAGGCATTGCCGCCCAAAACAAACTGGCCGACAGAGGCAATCCCTTAACCGGGGCAGGTAAAGTAGTTCGACCGAATAATGTAGTTACCGATGGGCCTTACACCGAAATTAAGGAAGTGATAGGCGGTTACATTATTGTAAAAGCCGCATCGCTTGATGAAGCGGCTGAACTGGCCCATGGCTGTCCCATTTTTAAAACGGGAGGCAATGTAGAGGTACGAGAAGTTAGCGCTATGTAACCGATTAAATTTAAATATTTCATAACCATTAAAACAAAACAATATGACAACTCAACAAGTAGCCAATCGTTTAGTAGAGCTTTGCCGCCAGGGCAAAATCGATGAAGTGCAAGACACCTTATTTGCTGACAACGCACAAAGTGTTGAAGCAAACGATAGGATGGGGCCGAAAGTAACAACAGGCTTAACAGCCATTAAAGAAAAAGGCAAAGTGTTTCAGTCGAAGGTGGAGGAGTTTCACGCTGCCATTATTTCTGAGCCTATTGTAGCAGGCGATACCTTTGCTATTACCTGGGTTTTTGACGCCACTATGAAAGGACAAGGCAGAATGACCTTAGCCGAAGTGTGTGCTTACAAAGTAGAAAACGGCAAAATAACATTGGAGCAGTTTATCTATTAATACGGGCGCAGCCTTATCTTTCTAAAAGCCTTTGTATTATTACAAGGGCTTTTTTAATAATGGAACAGCAAGAGTTAATACCGCATTTATTCAGAACTGAATACAGGAAGATTGCCGCTGTATTGTGCAAGCTTTTCGGGTTGGAGAATATGCAGCTAGCCGAAGACATTGCCAGCGATACCTTTTTACTGGCATCAGAAGTATGGAGTTTAAAGGGTTTGCCCGAAAATCCTACAGCCTGGCTCTACACCGTGGCAAAAAACAAAACCAAAGATTACCTGAAACGAAACGCGCTTTTTCAAAATGAGATAGCGCAAAACATAAAGCGTTCCTCTTCTCCTGAAATTGAAATCGATTTATCCGACAAAAACATTTTCGACAGTCAGTTGCAAATGATGTTCGCCATTTGCCATCCGGATATTTCTGCCGAGGCACAAATAGGTTTATCGCTGCGCATACTCTGCGGTTTCGGCATTGATGAAATTGCCGATGCTTTTTTAACCAACCGCGAAACCATCAACAAACGTCTTTTCCGGGCGAAAGAAAAACTGCGAACAGAAAAGGTAAGAATTGAATTCCCAAATGAAGCTGAAATCAGCAACAGGTTAGAAACAGTGCTCACTACTTTGTATTTATTGTTCAACGAAGGATATTATTCATCGAGTCAGCACAACACGCTGCGCAAAGACCTTTGCCTGGAAGCCATGCGCTTAACGCATCTGCTGCTTGAAAATAAAGCAACCAACCAGCCTTATGTAAATGCGCTGTTTGCGCTCATGTGTTTTCAGTCTTCGCGCTTCGAAGCACGCACAACTAAAAACGGTGAAACTGTTTTATATCACTATCAGGATAGTAAACTCTGGAACGAAGAACTGATTACAAAGGGAGAACATTATCTGAATCTTGCATCCAAAGGAGACCGCATTTCGAAATATCATTTAGAAGCCGGTATTGCTTATTGGCATACACAACAAAAGGACACCAAAGAAAAGTGGGAAAACATTTTGCAGCTCTACAACCGCTTGCTGCAAATTGAATATTCCCCTATAGTCGCGCTCAACAGAACCTATGCGCTTTCAAAAGCCAACGGCAAAGCAGCAGCTATTGCCGAAGCGGAAAAGCTGAATTTAAACAGCAACCACTTTTACTACACCTTGCTGGGCGAGCTTTATAAAGACATGGACAACCAAAAAGCTAAAGAGAATTTTTTAAAGGCGTTATCGCTTGCTAAAACACAAACCGACAAACAAACTATTCAAACTAAAATTGACGGGCTTTAGGTTTTGTAGTCGGTACTATAACACAAACAATAACTTAACACACAGAGCAACGCTAGGGGTGGAGTGAAACACTATTGGGATTTTATGGATTCACCGGAAGGTACACCGTGAAGGTTGACCCAAAGCCCGGATTGCCTATAGCTTTTATAAAGCCTTCGTGGTTCTGAACTATTTTTTTGCAGATGGCAAGACCTATGCCGGTGCCCTCGTACTCACCTTTGCCATGTAAGCGCTGAAAAAGCTCAAAGATTTTATCAGCATATTTTTGTTCGAAGCCAATGCCATTGTCCGCTATCTGTATTTTCCAGTAATTGGCATTGCGCATAGCTTCAGGCTGCTGTATCTCTTTTGCTGAAGTTATGCCTGCGGTAATTTTAATTACGAGCGGGACGGCAGGATTGCGGTATTTTATGGCGTTACTAATAAGGTTAGAAAAGAGTTGCTGAAACTGAAAAGATATTACGTTTAAGGTAGGCAGTTTAGACGATTCAATTACAATTTTGTTTGCGTCCATCTGGTCACGGAAAGAGCTTTTTATATCCTCCACAACCACGTTTAAATTGGTAAGCGAATAGCTGCCGCGTAAAGTAGTAGTGCGGGAGTAATCAAGCAAAGCCACAATTAAATTGTGCATTCGTTCAGCAGCTGAAACAATTCTTCGAAAATAGTCGGTAGTAGCAGGTGAAAAACCGTCTTTTTCTTTTGCCAGGATAAGGTTGATGAAAGTATTGATTTTACGCAGCGGCTCCTGTAAATCATGTGAGGCAACGTAAGCAAAGGAGGCTAGCTCGGCATTGATTTGAAGCAGCTCCATGTTTTTTATTTCCAGATCATTCTGATATTTCAAAATAGCTTCTTCGTGTCCTTTCTTTTCGGAAAGGTCAGTGATAATAACCCCGATGGTAGAAAGGTTTGGACGAAGCGAAGTAAAGGACATATAAACCGGAACAACTTTTCCGTTGGCCGATATATTTAGTTCACCTTTACTGTTGTCCTGTAAACTTTGCGCAAACAGCTCCTTAAATATTGATTTGGAATCTGCATCCACAAAATCAATCAGCATTGATCCTAATACTTTTTCGTACGGCAGATTCAATAATTCAGCAAAAGAACTATTGGAATAAACTATCAAGCCATCTTCGGTAAGGTTTACCGCCCCCTCGCCAAATTTTTCTATTAAAACCCGGTAAGCATAATCGCCACTTTGAAGGGTAAAAACCTCTGACTGATCATTTATGTTAACTGCAAAGGCATCTACTTCGCCTGCTTTTATGGCCTCAATCAATTGTTCCGATTCCTCCAATCGGCTTTCAAGCTCCTCAATTTTTCGATTAAGATTCTCAATTGATTCCCCCGCCATAACTATTCCTTGAATTTAA
>JAZKEP010000258.1:1575-23822 GCA_040387015.1 Bacteroidota bacterium | reverse complement strand
CATCTTTCAATACGCAGCTAAACTTTAAACATGGCAATCAATCAGAATCATCTCTTTGAAGAAGTTGACGGTGTGCGTTGTGCAGTAGTAGAAAAAAACTGCAAGCCTGAACGCGTTGAATTTTTGAAATGGCTGTTGGAAGGAAACGGTTACACAGTTGTAGTTGCGGGAACACCTCCGCCTAAAGTTGCTGCACCCGTTGCGAAACCTATTGCAGAAGGAGAGGCACCCGCGCCTGTAGTTGAAACTCCACCACCGCCACCCGCACCAACTACCTTTACCGTTTACGTTACACAAAATGAATTCAACGTAACCAATGCCATTTTCGGAAGATTGCTACGAACCAACGATGGTCACGTGGTAACGATGAATTATTGGAAGCAATTAGATAAGGTGAGCGATGATTACAAGCCGTATTTCGCGAAGACGTGGAAGTAGTTAGAGAGCCTCGAAGTATTCTACAATTTTTTTCTTCAGCAATTCATCCTGGTCTTTCAAAACCAGCTTGGGAATATTTTCGACTACTTCATATTGAGGCCAGCCCTCATCATCATTGCCGAGATATTTGAAATAACCTTCGGAAGAAAAAAGTTTACAAACCGCCACATGCATTAAATCCTGTTTTTCTTCCTTCTCCCATTTTTCTTTTACAATTCCCACTTCATTCATTCCAATAAGAAATAACATCGCATTAATATCCGGCCGTTGACCGAATTCATTTTTTACGCGATTGCGCACCTCATACCATCGCAGAGTAAAGCTTTTTTCTTCTTCACTTTTATTTTGGTTCAGCAGCGGCATCAGTGACTTTTAAATTTTGCTTTCGGGTTAATAACAAAATCATCAGCATCTTTCAAGAAAGGAAGTTGCTCTCTCAACTTTTGCAACTCGGCATAGTTTAGTTCAACAGTAGAAATATCTTCAACATCAATTTTATGATAAAGCACATTGCCTAACGGGTCAAGTACCATGGAATCTCCACAATGCGAAATATCTTTGGCGTCATTACCAACGCGATTCAAGCCAATTACATAAGACTGGTTCTCGATAGCGCGCGCAACCAATAAATATTTCCAAGCCTGCGCTCTGCGTTCTGGCCAATTGGCGACATAAAGCAAAACATCATATTCTGAATTTGTGTTGCGCGACCAAACCGGGAATCGCAAATCGTAACAAATCTGTGGACTGACTTTCCATCCGTTTAATTCAACAATGATTCTTTCTTTCCCAGCCGTAAAAAATTTCGGTTCGTCACTGAGAGAAAACAAATGTCGTTTGTCATAAGTAAAAAACTCTCCATCAGGCTGCATCCAGACTAAGCGATTAAAATAGTTTCCCCGGTCTTTAATCATTAAGCTTCCCGTAATTACACAGCCTTTGTCAGCAGCAGTTTTTTTGAGCCATTCAACTGCACTCCCATTCATTTCTTCTGCAAACTCCGGGTTCATGCTGAAGCCCGTACTAAATGTTTCCGGCAGAACAATCAAATCGGTTTCGCCAGCAGATGAAATCTTTTGTGAAAACATTTCGAGATTGGCGGAAATGTTCTCCCAATGAAGTGACGATTGAATAAGAGTAACTCGAAGGTTTGGATTCACGGATTGAAGATACAAACTACATGTTAGAAATTTTCTCGGCTGCGCGTTTCAGTGTTTCTTCTTC
Source organism: Bacteroidota bacterium (assembly GCA_040387015.1). Taxonomy (GTDB): domain Bacteria; phylum Bacteroidota; class Bacteroidia; order Chitinophagales; family LD1; genus Bog-950. Next base: position 22,160 of record JAZKEP010000258.1, on the reverse strand, counting down.
TTTGGCAAAGCAAAAGCGAATAATGCTGTTGTCGGTTTGATGACGATAGAAAACCGAAATAGGGATTGCGGCCACGCCATTGTCTTTCGTCATGCGCTTTACAAATTCTAAATCCCTTTCCTGCGAAATCTTGCTGTAAGAAACCAGTTGAAAATAGGTCCCCTCACATTTCAGCGCTTTAAAGCGCGATGATTGAATTGCTTTCCGGAAATAGTCTCTTTTTTGCTGATAGAAAGAACCCAGTTCGAGATACAAATCTTTTTTCTTCAATATTTCAGCAAACGCAACCTGCGCAACCGAATTCACACTGAATACATTGAACTGATGAACTTTCCGAAATTCATTCATCAAATTTTTTGGAGCAATACAGTAACCAATCTTCCAACCCGTAGTATGATATGTTTTGCCAAAGCTTCCAATTACAAAACTGCGTTCTGCCAGTTTCGGGTATCGTAACACACTTTGATGTTCAATTTCATCAAAAATAATGTGCTCGTATACTTCATCGCTGATGATAATGATGTCGCTTCCCTTTGTAATTTTTTCTAACTCCACCATATCACTCTCCTTCAAAGTTGTTCCTGACGGATTGTGTGGTGTGTTGATGATAATCATTTTCGTACGCTGATTAATCAGGCGTTTCACTTTTTGCCAATCCACCTTAAACTCGGGCGCTTCCAAATCGTAGAAAATTGCTTTTCCTCCAGCAAGTTCTACGGCAGGCGCGTAACTATCATAAGCGGGGGCAAACAAAATCACCTCATCATCTTCACGAATTACTGAAAGTATAGCTGTGAAAATTGATTGTGTTCCCCCAGCTGTAATAGTTATTTCCGTGTCTGCATTTACTTTTGCTTTGTAAAGTGATTCTGCTTTTTCTGAAATTCTTTCGCGCAGTAAAACATTGCCAGCCATAGGGGCATACTGATTGAAACTCCCACGCATAGCTTTTTCAACCTCCTCAATCAAAGCGGGATGTGGATTGAAATCAGGAAAGCCTTGGGAAAGGTTGATAGCATTATGCTCCTTCGCCAAGGCACTCATCACCGTAAAAATTGTTGTACCGGTATTTGGAAGTTTAGAACTGATTGAGGAAGGGAAATTCATTTTTATAGAAACTTGTCTAGATCAGCTACTTTCAAATCAACTGTTATCTGCTTAATCTCCTGTTCTTTAGATTTTTCACATACTAATAAGACATCACCTGTATCCACCACGCAATAATCTCGCAGCCCTTGAAGCACCACCAACTTATCTTTAGGAACCATTATCATGTTGTTGGCAGAATCATAAATCTTCACGTTTTTACCGGCAACTGCATTTCCCAAATAATCATGCTCATATACATCGTACAATGAATCCCAAGAGCCAATATCACTCCAGCCAAACTCCGCGGGAACTGTATAAACGTTGTTTGCTTTCTCCATCACCCCGTAATCAATGGAAACATTTGGACACTGAGAATACGCTTCTTTGATAAATTTTGCCTCTGTTGGTGTATAGTAATGTTTGTTCCCTTCGCGAAAAACATCTGCGATTTCAGGCAGATGTTTTACCACAGCACGCAATAATGTTTTTGCCTTCCAAACAAACATCCCGCTGTTCCAAAGAAAATCTCCGCTCTTCAAAAATGTTTTAGCGATTTCAAGCGTGGGTTTCTCGGTAAAAGTTTTCACTTTATAAAAATCATCCTTGGCTTCATCGTCTGTAAACTGGATATAGCCATAACCTGTTGCGGGTTTAGTGGGTTTTATTCCAATAGTTACCAGGTAGGAATTATCCTTAACAAAATCTATGCACTTACCCACCACGTTTAAAAACTTCTGTTCCTCTAATATCAAATGGTCAGAAGCTGCAATTATAATAGTAGCTTCTTTATCCTTGGCATAAATCTTATCACAGGCATAAGTAACACAGGGGGCTGTATTTCTTCTTATCGGCTCCTTTAAAATTTGGACATCTGTTAATTCGGGGAGCTGCTCTTTTACTAACTCCTCATAACTATCTGCCGTCACCACAAAAATATTTTCCCTTGGAACTAAGTTGAGAAATCTCTGATAAGTAAGCTGAATAAGTGTTTTGCCTGTATTCAGAATGTCAAGAAACTGCTTAGGTTTTGCGATGCGGCTCTCCGGCCAAAAGCGGCTTCCGATGCCCCCGGCCATTATCACCACGTATGTATTACTCATCCAATAGAAATTTTGTTAAGCAGAAGGGCGCAAAAGTAATTATTCAACACACCCCAAAAAACTTATTTTAAATTCGTCCTCTTTTTTTAAAAAATGTTTCTTACATTGAAGCGATAATCACACGGCACATTATAGAGGGATATTTACAATTTGATTCGCTTTAAAACTTGATTTATGGAAATAGCAGAAATGTCACCTATTGAGGCCTTACAGGAATTTTTTGGGTTCAACAAATTCAAAGGAGACCAAGAGAAGATTATAAAGTCGTTGTTGGCTGGCACCGATACGTTTGTAATTATGCCTACTGGTGGAGGTAAGTCGCTGTGTTACCAGTTGCCTGCTATTATGAGTGAGGGAGTTGCTATCATCATTTCTCCGCTAATAGCTTTAATGAAAAATCAGGTAGACCTGATTCGAAACTATTCTGACAAAGACAGTATTGCACACTTTTTGAATTCATCGCTGAATAAAACAGAGAGAAATGTTGTAATCAATGATATAAAAGGCGGGAAAACAAAAATGCTTTATGTGGCGCCTGAAACCCTGACAAAGCAAGAGACAGTTGATTTGTTTAAAGAAGTAAAAATTAGTTTCATTGCTGTAGATGAAGCACATTGCATCAGCGAATGGGGACATGATTTTAGGCCTGAGTACAGAAGGATTCGTGAAATCATTGAGGCATTGGATCAAAAATTTCCGATCATAGCTCTTACTGCCACTGCTACCCCTAAAGTGCAAAGCGATATTGTAAAAACATTGGTTATGAAGAAACCCAACATCTTCATTTCCTCTTTCAATCGTCCAAATCTTTTTTACGAAATACGAACCAAGAAAACTCCCCAGCTCGCCATTAAAAACATGGTGCAGTTTATCAAACAGCGGACGGGCAAGTCGGGAATCATTTATGTTATTAATCGCAAGACCTGCGATGATTTATCGGAGGTTCTTCGAGCGAATGGCATTAAAGCACAACCTTATCACGCTGGTTTAGATGGCAAGGTGCGTACACAAACGCAGGATGCTTTTTTAATGGAGGATTTAGATGTGATTGTTGCCACTATTGCTTTTGGAATGGGAATTGACAAGCCGGACATTCGCTTTGTAATTCACTATGATATTCCTAAATCGTTGGAAAACTATTATCAGGAAACCGGGCGCGGGGGTAGAGATGGACTAGAGGGTGACTGTGTAGTTTATTTTTCTTACAAGGATATTGGCAAGCTGGAAAAATTACTTCGTGACAAGTCAGTAGCGGAGCGTGAGCGCAACATTCAACTTATCAACGAAACAGTTGCATATATCGAATCGGCCGAGTGCAGAAGAAAATTTCTGTTGCATTATTTCGGAGAAGAATTCAATGCCAAAGATTGCAATGGTAAATGCGATAACTGCAAGAGCCCTAAAGAAAAGATTGATGTTACCGAGGACACTAAACTTGCCATTGAAGTAATTAAGGCGGTAAAAGAAAACCATGATTTGCCTTACATCGCAAAACTTCTGATTGGTAAGAAAGGAAAAGAGATTACTGATTTTAAGTATGACAAGCAACCTTGGTTCGGTAAAGGATCAGGTAAAGATGAATACCATTGGAATTCAGTTATCCGTCATGGTATGATGGCGGGAATGTTAGAGAAAGATATTGAGCAATACGGTCTTTTGAAAATTACCAATAGAGGGCATGAGTTTTTAAAGAAGCCGCGGCCCGTAAAAATTTCAATCAACCACAATTATGAAGATGATGGAACGGAGGTGGTTATTGAAGATGGAAGCGCATCGCGTGGTGTGTTAGACCCGCAGGTGCATAACATGCTGAAAGATTTGCGTAAGAAGGTTGGCAAGCAATTCAACCTTCCCCCCTATGTTATTTTCCAGGATTCCTCATTGGAGGAAATGGCAACAAAATACCCGATTACCATTGATGAACTTTGCAATATTCAGGGAGTAAGCAAAGGGAAAGCAGATCGCTACGGGAAAAACTTTATTGAAGCTATTAAACAATATGTAGAGGAAAATGACATTGAGCGTCCGACCGATTTTGTGGTGCGCGGGGTGGTAAATAAAAGCGGAGATAAAGTCAGAATTATTCAGGCGATTGACAAGAAAATTTCTATTGATGAGATTGCAAAAATGCTTGGAAAGAAGCGCACTGACCTTATCACTGAATTAGAAGCGATAGTAAATTCGGGTACTAAACTGAATATTGATTATTACTTGTTCAATATTTTGGATGAAGATTTGGTAAAGGACATTTATGATTACTTCCGTGGGGCCGCTACTGATTCTTTAGATGCAGCTTGTGAAGAATTTAAAAATGATGATGTGGAGCCGGAGAATATCCAATTAGTAAGAATTAAGTTTATGAGTGAGTTGGCGAACTAACAGGATTTAATAGGGATTGTTTAATCGTAATTGGGTTTTATGCAGGATACATATGAAATAAAATTGCCGCAGTTTGAAGGTCCCTTCGATCTTTTGCTGTTTTTTATTGAGCGGGATGAGTTGGATATATATGACATTCCTGTTTTTAAACTTACTACCGATTTTTTGGACTACATCCAAAAAATGGAAACACTCAATATAGAAGTGGCAAGCGAATTCATTTTAGTGGCTGCAACGCTTATGCGCATTAAAGCAAAAATGCTTTTGCCCCGTAAAGAGCTTGATCCTGAAACAGGAAAAGAAATTGATCCTCGCGATGAACTCATCAGCCGGTTGATTGAGTACAAGAAATTTAAAGAGACTTCCGAATCGCTTCGTAAATTGGAAGAAGACAGGCAGAGTATTAACAAACGGGGGAATGTTCTTTCTGAAAATCAGGAAATAGCCGCGTTGTTTGAAACCGAATTTGAAATGCAAAACCTCACCATGTTCCGCATGTTGAAAGCATTCCAGCAGGTACTCGACCGCATGGCGCGGGAAAAGAATAAGGTGGTGCACACTGTAGAAGCACCGGCTTATACTATTCGCGGAGAAAAGATGCAGTTGTTACACCGTATCAAGAGCGGAAATAAAACCGCCTTTGAAGAAATATTCAAAGAAGTGGAAAATCGCATTCATGCCATATTTGTTTTTCTTTCTGTGCTGGAGTTGATACAAGAGCAGCAACTCAACATTTTAATTGGCGAAGGCTACAACAATTTCTGGGTAGAAAAATCTGAACCGGAGGAAGATTTAGTTGTGGTGCTTGAAGGTCAGGAGAATTAATTTCTACCTTTTTATAAAGTTGTCCTAAAAGCCCTTTCGGAGTTCAAACCGAAGGGGTTTTTATATTTACGGAATATGAAAGACCCCGAGGCTAAAGAAATCAATCTGTGGAAGATTGCAACTCCCGTGGTGATTGGTTTGAGCGTTTCGCTCTATCTTATATTTCAGAACTTTAGTCTTGCTGCTCTTCAGTCTATTCACTTTTCCGAAAAACTTGTTGGCGGCTTACTGCTTGCTGTGCTAACAATTGTTATTCGCGATGGCGCTTTTATGTATAAGGTGCGATTAAGCACAGGGAGCAAAATTACCTGGAAAAAGACTTTTCAGACGATTACCATGTGGGAGTTTATGGCTTGCATTGCTCCTAAGGTTGCAGAAACACCATTTGTTGTATTTGTTTTAAAAAACAGCGGGCTGACCTACGGAAAGAGTGTTGCTGTTTTAATGCTCAATGTTTTTTTCGACAACCTTGCTTTTGTTGTTGTGTTTGCTGTTCTGTATTTAATTCGGGGAGAAAATATGCTTCTGTTTTCTGCCCACTGCCCCGATTTGGAAGGTCATGCTATTATGTTAGGCATACGCAATGTGGCAGAGAAAGCCTGGATCGGCTATCTGGTAATATTATTGTTCTGTGCTTTTATCGGCATTGCGCTCTTCCTTCTTCCATATACCACCAAGAAATTTTTTACTTACCTGGCTTCCTTCTCTTTTTTCGCTCGCTTCAAAAGCAAATTGCTTGTATTTGGCGATGATATTGAAATGACCGCACAGGAGTTTAAAAATCAATCCACATCGTTTTGGGTCAAAATGACTGTGGCTTCTTTTATTAACTGGACCTGCCGGTATCTCCTGGCTAATGCTGTGTTGTATGCATTTTCGAATATCGATTTAAATATGCTTGAAATTTTTTCCCGTCAATATGTGTTATGGGTATTTACCAGCATTCCATCCACTCCGGGCTCCAGCGGTGTGGCAGAGCTTTCTTTCAACGCGCTTAATTGCGAATTTATGCCGGAGGGATTATCAGGTGCTATTACTTTGGTGTGGAGAATTTATTCATACTACTTCTATATTATCCTCGGCATGTTGCTTTTGCCTAAGTGGGTTAAACAGATAGCCAAAAGCTGATAGCTTAATCATTCATTCATCATAAAAAAAATCCCACTCCGTGTTTTAAAGGAATGGGATTAAACAGCCGCTGTAGTTTATACTTGTAAACTTTGCTTGCTCCGGCAGCGGGCAAACGAGGTAAGTTTATAGACTGCACTTTTTATTTTTCTTTTTTCATGCGGCTCTGCGAATGAGCCTCTTCGGTTCGGCAAAATTTACTTCGGATATTAGTCATCAACTCTTCATGCGTCCACACGCTTACATCATTTAGCATTTTGCCTAAGGGTGCCCGCGAAACATCTTTCAGAATTCTTTCCTCCACAGCTGCATCGTTCAGCGTTTGAAACATGACCTGGAGCCGTGCAATAATCTCTTCGTTCGGCAGACGGTTAGGAGAAGGTATCGCCTGAAGAATGACGTTAAAAAAGTCCTCGCGGTCCGTGAACGGCCGGGTTTGAAAGTTCCGCGTTCCTTCGCGGTCAGAAATAATTACATCTCCGTAATTGTCTTTCTGCTCGCTTACATCAATTCCGTTTCGGTTCTTCTCTTCGTAATATTTCAGATATTTCAGGTAGTCGTTGAAAACGCTTTTGTTGTATTTTTCTACCGTAGTGCTTTCGGGCAAAATAAATTTAGCCAGGTAAGCATGAATCTCTTTTAGTTTTTCTGACGGAAGAAAAATGAGCGACAGTTCGAAAGGTGCGGTAAGAAAACTGTTGAAGAAGATGATTCCCTTTTTATTGCAAAATTCAATCACCTCGGCCAACTCATCCCAGTTTTCGCGCTGGGTAGTGAAACTGAGTGACATGGTTCTTCCGCGGCTTTGAGTGTATTGGTTAAAGTAATCAAGGTTCTCCATTACTGTTTCGAACGACGCATTTTTGCGGATGTATTCATATCGTTCTTTGCGGATGGAATCAATGGAAACCGCCAGTTCAAAATTTCCTTTGTGGAGCAGCTCTTTTACCTTATCGGTAAGTATAGTGCCGTTGGTAATAACAAAAATACTGATGGCGGGATTCAGCTCCATCATCTGATCCCAGATTTGGAAGTAAGAGTGAACAAGGAAAGGCTCGCCTCCGAAAAACTTAGCCTCTTTTAAATGAGGAATAAACTCTTTCATCTGTTCGATAAAGGCATCGTCATAGGGAGTGGGAAGCGGAGGAAGTTTATCGCGGTTCTGTCGGATGGAGGAAGAGGTGTTGCCATTGCACATTATGCACTCGAGGTTGCATTTGCTGCTGGTTTCAAACTCCATTACGCGGGGGTAACCGTCTTCTTTATAATCTGAGTATTTATCAAAACTTTGTGGCTTAAGCCCGGTGAACTTTCCTTTCTCTACAAAGTATTTGCAATGCTGGCAGCCATAGTTTAGGTCGTTGTGTTGAATATAGCCGCGCAGTTTTTTTATCGGCTCGCCAAACCAGATATCACGAATAGAGTTTTGCGGGTATTCGCCCACCAGAATGTTGCGATTATACGTACACGCATATACTTTGCCGAGCCATGAAAACGTAAGGCTGTTGAACGGCACATAGCAGATTAAATCTTTAGGGCCATCGGGGCGGGCGCTGTTATAGGCCTTAAAAATATCGCGAGCTACCGGCTGGTAGTTGTTGGACTCTGAAAAAGGCTTAGTGATAAAATCAAACATAGTGAAAGGGCTGAAACGGAGAATGCTGTTTTTTTATTGGGTTGATATTTATGCAGCAAAACCGCTGCTGTTGTTTGCCAAAATGCAAAGTAGTGAAATTATTTTTCAATGCTCACGCAAGCAGCTATTTTGCCTGATGAAAAGAGGCCCGCTGCATTGATTTTTGTGCCCCCGCCCATAATTCTTCCGCTGTTTCCCGGCTTAGCGGAACAATCATAAATGCAGGGTTTACAAAATATATCTGCGTTAAGAGTAAGTGCTGTTTTTCAGCATCTATCAGCAGTAGCATTTCTTTCAATTTTGCCAGGCATGTTTCTTTCAGGCTGGATTTTTCTTCAGCAGGTATATGCCGCCCATCGATATATTTTCCTATTCTTTCAGAAACCAGCAGCAGCAGTTCCTCTTGCGAAAGGTGATTCATGTCGGGCATATTCTTTTCGCGTTCAACGGCTTCTTGCCACCATCGCTCTATAACCGAAACAAAATAAAGGTAGCGCTGCTTATTTTGTTTTTCGCACACGGTGCTCTCAGGCAATTGAAAAGAGGAGAGCTGCCGGTGTATTTCTTGCAGCTCTGCGGCCGGAAGGTTATCCAGTGAATACCGCTTAGGCTCCCACACTTTGTGAAGGGTGGCAGCGGCATTTATGCGGTTGCAGAAAAGAATATACTCCGGCAACTCGTGCCAGTTTTGCCGCATTACACACATGGACAGGTGGAACGTGTTTCTGCCTGCCATGTATTGGCTGAACCACTCCACATTTTTCATCACTTTATCGAAGCGGGCATTGATGCGTATTTTTTCGTAGGTCTCTTTTTGCAGCGAATCGAGCGATACACCAATTTTGAAATTTCCTTTAGCCAACATGGCTTTTACCCGGTCGGTAAGCACCGTGCCATTGGTTTGAATGGTGATGAGGCATTGAGGATTGCGTTGTATTATCAGGTCCCACAGATCGTAATTCATATCAATTGAAAAAGCCTCGCCCGAACTGCTGAAGCGCGTTTCTTTTAAATAAGGAATGAATTTTTCTACCTGCAGTAAAAAATCGCTGTTGTAAACGTTGGGAAGGGCCGGAAGCTTTTCGCGGTTTTTACGAATAAGGGAAGAAAACTCTCCGGTACACATCACGCACTCCAGGTTGCAGGTATTGGTAAACTGAAACTCCATCATGGTGGGGAAAGAGGCATGGGCCGGCACCGTATCAAAATGTTTGGCTGCCACGTTAGCGAAGCTTTTGCGGCTGATATCAAAATCGCAGACCCCGCAGCCGTGCAGAAGGTTATACTCCTGCATGTGCTGGCGCAGCTGCCTGGCGCTATCGCTATTCCATATCTCTTCTATAGTTTGCGCAGGCCAGGTGCCCAGGTTATAAGAGGAGTTGTGGCAGCACACTTTCACCTCTCCGCTTTGTGTAAAAACCATATTGATGGAAGGCGCCTGGCAAACCGATGACCAAAGTTGGGGCTGACGGGTGGCATTGTAACCGGCAACCAACTCTTCACTCATGTGCAGGTTGGGCGACTCGCTATCGCCATTTAATCCGGCAATATTTTTAAGCATGGCACTTAGCGGTTTCATGAAATGGTTGTTCGATTTAAAAGTAGAAATCTTTTTTATTTCTGCTGCCACTCCTCTTCCCTTCTTTCTTATTCATCTATCAAGACATAAAAAAATTGCCCCGCAGTTTTGCGGGGCGATTTCCATTTTCCATTGCTATTTTCTAACCTGTTACCGTAATTGAAACGGGATTGCTTTCTACGCCTACCTGCTCATCGTTTACCACATAGCGCAGTTTATACTTGTAAACTTTGCTTACTCCGGCTGCGGGCAAGTGAGGGTCTAAATAATGCGTGCTGGAAATTCGCCCTGCCAAAACAAAACCCGCCCCATCGCCATAATCGGCATATACATCGGCCGCTTCGGTATGTTCATGGCTCCAACGCAAGTAAGCATGAGCGTTTTTGAGCGATGTTTTTGGTTCGGGTTGTATGGTGCCGAAGTCCGGATCAATTTCGGCACCAATAATTCCGAGGTTTTGCCCCATTGTTTCGGTGTAAGCAGGGTGTGCTTTAATGGTACGCACTAATTCAGTATTCCTTTTAAACACGCCTGCCAGTACAGGCGCTATAGCAGCTACTGCGGGCGGAGCCGGAAACCCACCGATGGGCGCATCGCTGCCATCGCGAAGCTCATTTTTGTAGGTGGTAAGGGTTTGGAAATAATCTTTAAAGCCGGGCAAAAAGGGTCGTCACTTCGCCAAAATAATCGGCATCGGCCTCTACGGCTGCCAGTTGTGCGGGGCTGAGCCCAAGCGCTGCCGCATAGGTGGCTAAAGCCTCGGCAAAAGTGCCAAGCCAAATGGCTTGGCCTGTGTCAGTTTTCGGTAAATAATATTGATGTTCCATAAAAAAGGGGTTTTGGGTTAAATAATTAAAGAATTGAAGAGAAAAATGGTTGCCTGCATGGCGGAGGCAGGTGTCGCAGCCGCAGAGTGGGCTGCCTTTACCGATAAGTGGGTTGTCGCTACGGTGCAGAGGGTTGCCGCAGCCGCAGAGTGGGCTGCCTCTGCCGTTAAGCGGGTTGTCGCAATGGTAGAGTGGGTTGCCTCTGCCGCAGAGTGGAGTGCCTTAACCGCTAAGTGGGTTGCCGCAACCGCAGAGTGAGGTGACTTGGCCGTTAAGTGGGCTGCCGCAATGGTTGAGTAAACTGCTTTTTTCTGTAAACCTGCCTGCATAGCTTTTGTTTTTCAGAGCGTATGCAAGTTTAAGCAGCATATTAACAGCTCGTATTACATTATACCGTAAGGTGCCATTTCGGCTTTGTGTGCGTCTTCCATGAAATTTTTTAATCATGGAACTATTCGAATTTCAAAAAATGTTTGGCCACCGCCTGCGAGCGGTGCGCCAGGCCCAAAAAAATGAGCCAGCAGCAATTGTCCGAAACTTCGGGGCTTACGGTTGCGCAGATAAGCGATTTCGAAAACGGTAAGGTGAATATCACCTTCGACTCGCTGCGCAAGCTGTGCAATGGCCTATCGGTAAAACCGGTAGTTCTTTTCGACTGGCCTTAAAAAAGGCGGAGGCTTGCGCTTCTTCAGCCACCGGATGCTGTTAAGCTAACGACAGGTTAAACAACTATCGTAATAGGCGAAGTATGTACCCAAATTACGCCCGGATAACTACGCCATCTTTACAAATTTTACGAGCGCGCACCCTCTCTCGGCATCATATATTTAATTACTTTGCAATCAACTCATAAAACAGATACCTTCCTTTCATGAATTTTACGGAACGGGCAAAAAACTACTATTGGAATCTTCGGGCAGATAACAGCGGGCTATATGATAAGAGCGAGGTGTTTTGCATGGCCCCCTGGCTGCAACTGCACGCACAAACCAATGGCAAAGTAGCGCCCTGCTGCATGGCATCGGTGAGTAATGGTAACGAGCTGGGCGACCTGCGTCAAAATCCTAATCTGGAAGATTCCTGGAACTCAGAAAACATGAAGCAACTGCGGCTTAATATGTTGCAGGGCAAAAAGAGTTCGATATGCACCCACTGCTACGATTATGAAAAAGCAGGCAAGTTCAGCGAGCGAAATCAGTACAACCGCGATTACAAACATCAGCACTTCAAAGTATCGGCTGTTATGGAGGATGGAAGTTTAAAAGGGCTTGACGTGCCGCTGGTTGATATTCGTTTCAGTAATAAGTGCAATTATAAATGTCGCATTTGCGACAGCGTTTACAGTTCGCTTTGGCACGAAGAGGAAGCTAAAACAGGAAAAATTCCGGGGCTTCCTTCCACCAAAGAAATGAAAGTGGCAAACGATGAAACAGCTTTTTGGAAATCCTATAAACGGTTACTTAAAAATGTAAAGCGCCTTCACTTTGCAGGGGGCGAACCCTTGTTTATGGACGAACACTACGAAGCCCTGGAATATCTTATCTCCATTGGTAAAACCGATGTTACCCTCAGCTATAACACCAATTTTTCGACCCTGCGCTACAAAAAATATAATGTAGTGGACCTTTGGAATAAATTCGAAAAGGTGGATGTATGGGCCAGTTTAGATATGATGGGCGATAAAGGTGACTACCAGCGCAAAGGCCAAAAATGGGATAATATCGAAGAGAACATACGCACCGTACAAAGTAAATGCACTTCAGTTCTTTTTGGCATCAATGCAACAGTCAGCATATTTAATGTGCTCGATATTCCCTTTTTTTACCAATACATGGTAGAGCATAAATTTGTGCAGCCCGACCGCCTGAACCTCTATCTGCTTTTCGATCCGCCTTATATGAATATCACCAACCTTACCCCCGCGCTGAAAACCGAAGTTGTAGAGCGGTTCGATGCTTTTGAAAAAACCTATCTCAATACCCTGTCTGATACGTCTAACATTCGCAACCATGCTAAAGCGGTGGTTTCCTACATGATGAGTGAAAACGGCACTGGCCAAAAAGAGTTTGCACATTGGGTGCATGCCATAGATGCTGTTCGTAATGAAAAATTTGAAACCACCTTCCCCGAACTGGTAGAAATGGTAAACGAAGATTTACAATTAGAATTTACACTTTAAGCCGCTAATGTCCCTTTTTTTTAATTTTCTGAATAAAAAACTCACCATCAAAGTTCCGATATGGGTGCTTGCTCTTTTTATCCTGTTGCCTTATGCCCTATGGGAGCTTCATTGGTACCGGGTTATAGGGCTGGCTTTTGTAAAATGGCATACGCATCTAATGCTTTATGCCTATTTGCTGCTAGCAGGCATGTGTCTTTTTCAAATAGCATTTGACACCCGGTTCAGGGAGCAGGCAAAAAACTTATTCCTCGCATTTATTTCAGTGGTAACGGTTTTTTTATTTTTGGAGATTGCCTTGCTTATTGCAGGAAGCGAACAAACATATTCAGAACGGAATCGGATGGGCTACCGGAGTATGTACACTACCCGGCTAAAGTCACACTATCTATTGTGGCCCGCAGGTAAACCCCGATGGCTTACCGAACCGGAGTTCTCTTACTGGCGACCTACAAATTCTCTTGGTTTTTCCGACTATGAGTGGGCATTACGGAAAAAGCCGAACGAAAAGAGAATAATCGTTTTAGGTGATTCCTTTGTAGAAGGTCAGGGCGCCCCTTACGACTCTACTCTTCCTGCCTTTTTAAAAAAACGGCTAACCGAAGCGGGTGATTCTTTTACTGTTATGAATGCCGGCATCTGTTCAAGCGATCCGTTCTATAATTATGTCGGCCTGAAAGATTTATTGCTGCCTTACAAACCGGATGTGGTAATTCAGTTAATAGGCTCAAACGACATACAGCCCGATATACTGTTGCGCGGAGGTATGGAGCGTTTCAGTAAAGATGGAATGATAAAATATACTCCTTCTCCTTGGTGGGAGCCGCTTTATGCAGTTAGCCTTACCACCCGTTTGGCAGTAAGGAAACTTGGATATGATCAAACTTTGCGGAGAGCAGAATTAAGTCCGGAAACAGAGCGGCAGGTTAACGATAAGGTAATTGACTTGTTTAAACAATATGCTGATTTGTGCCGTGCAAACGGCACCTTATTGATGGTGGTACTATTTCCCGGTAAAAAAGAATTGGATGAAAACAGATATGCTTTTGACTTTTCTAAAATTGTAAGTAGCATTCAACAGGAAAGTAATGTTCGTGTGTTTAATTTAATGCCCGATTACAGAAATTATTTAGCGAATAACAATTCCAACACTCACGAGTATTTTTGGAAAAAGGACCGGCATAATAATTCGAAAGGATATGAAATGATGGCAGAATCTGTTTTTGAGCATCTAATCCCCTTGGTAAGAAATACCAATGAGGAAAACGAGAAAAATAATCATGAATAAATTTTTTGAACTAATTGCCGGTAGGGTGGCCCTCAGAATACCCATCTGGATATTGTTGATAATACCTTTTATCGCCTATCTGTGCTGGGAATATTATTGGTACACCAAGGTAGGATTGCGGGTAATAAAATGGCACACCCACGTATTGGAATATGTATATGTATGGATCGTAGGGATTTTTATTTTCCAGCTATTAAAAAAAAGAGATTCCGAAGGAATAAAAAATGCCTTTCTTCTTTTTACCTCTATTGTTTTTTCACTCGGTCTTTTGGAAACATTTCTAGAGATATCGGGCCTCTATAAGACGTATATGGAAAAAGTTTCGGGCGATTACAGCAGCCCCTATACGCCTCAAGACCAAACCTACTACCATTTATGGGACCCCTCTAAACCTCATTGGCTTACTAAGCCCGAATATTCATATTGGCGCCCAACTAATTCGCAAGGGGTAGGTGATAGAGAGTGGTCAACACAGCGAAAACCGAAAGAGAAAAGAATTATGGCTTTGGGCGATTCCTTTACAGAAGGAGATGGTGCCCCTTACGACTCAAGTTATGTTTCGCTGCTGAATAAAAAACTTTTAGCTGCCGGTGACACATTTTATGTAATGAATGCCGGAGTTTGTGGCAGCGATCCTTTTAATAATTTTATCCTTCTCCGCGATCGGCTACTCATTTATAAACCTGACATTATTCTTCAGGTCTTAGCAAGCAATGATATGACAACTGATATTTTATTGCGGGGCGGAATGGAGCGATTTCAAGAAGATGGAACTTTAAAATATCGTCCCGCTCCGTGGTGGGAACCGTTATATGCTGTCAGCTACATCAGTAGAATAGTTATCACCTTTGCCGGCTATAATGAACTACTGAAAAAAGATACCATTAATTCTTCTGATCAGAATGAACTCAATGAAAAAACAAGTGACTTATTTAGGCAATATGCCCGATTGAGTAAAACTCATAAAATGCGTTTGATTGTAATACTAAGGCCTGACTGGTTTGAAATAGAAAAGAATCAATATGCCTACGATTTTTCCTTTATCCGAAGTCAATTGAAAGAGCAGGGTATTGAAACGCTGGATTTATTGCCGCGGTACAGGGAATATATAGCCGCTCATCACTCAGAAGCAAAAAATTATTTCTGGCCCAAAGATGGACACCACAACCCCACAGGTTACGAAATGATGGCGCAGACTATTTATGAAAACCTGTCGCACTTGCTCACAGATTCGGCAACCGAAGAAAGCAGGTAGAATTTCTGCCATGAAAAAAAACCTTCTTTTATTATTCAGTTCTCTTAGTATCAGTTTTGCGGTGGCGGAAATTATCTGCCGGGTTAAGGGCAACTATCTTTCCTATAACGAGCGCACCGGTGCAGGGGCTTACACTTCGCCTTTTGAGCCTACCGACCGCGGCCACACACATCGCTACAAAGCCTTCGAAAAGCAACTGGTCACTCGAAATGAATTTACCGATTCATGGACGGCTAATGAGGATGGATTAAAAGACCAAAACATTTCGCCCATAAAACGCGGCAAAAGAATTTTGGTGATAGGCGATAGTTTTACCGAAGGGGTAGGGGCCCCACCCGAAAGTTCTTACCCGCGCATTCTGCAAACCTTATTGGATTCAAACGTACAGGTTATAAACGCAGGCATTGGAGGCTCCGATATTTTTTTTGAATACAAACTGCTACAGGCTGTGCATGCAAAATATAAACCCGATGCGGTGATAGTAACCTGCAATCCTTCAGACATTGTTGAGTATATGGTGCGCGATGGCTTCGAACGCTTTTTGCCGAACGATAAAGTGAGCTATAGAAAAGCCCCATGGTTCGAGCCGTTTTACGCACATAGTTTATTAGTTCGGTTATTGGTGCACGATGTGTTTCATTATGATTTTAATTTCATCCGGCAGAAGGATTATAGTGCCGAACTGGCTAAAGCGGAAGCGGGAATGTGCAGCGCCATAGATAGCCTTCAATCATTTTGCAACACAAATAATATTTGGCTGGGTGTGCTGTTTCATCCCTTTTATGGCGATGTGCAGCATCCCGAATTATATACTATGCAGCCGCTGATTGCTTATTGTAGCCAAAAAAATATTCCTAATTCCGATGCCCTGCCGTTTTTATTTAAAAACGGAATAAGCGCTCAAAACTGGCAAGGCATTTACTGGCCGGGCGATGGCCATTTTAATAGCAAAGGATATGAAATGATGGCGAACTGCTCCTTTGAATTATTAAAAAATAAAGTTTGGTAAAGTGTCTTTAACAAGCATTGTAACATATCATGAAAGTTAACAGAGATTTTTTAAAAGGTCTTGCAGCAGGGTTTGTTCTATCGCTGTTTGTCATCTATTCCTTTTTCCGTCTTTACTGGATAATGGAGGTTGGGCTAAAATATCTCCGTTGGCATGCAATCCTTTGGCTCTACCTTTCAATAGCGGGTTTATTTTTCGGCTTCAGCTATTGGTTGTATAAGGGAGGCAAGCTGAAAACCGATTCGGCAAAGAAAAAATATCTGGTAGTACTTGGGGTATTTATGGGCTGGTACGTAACAGAAGGATTTTTACGGATAGCAAATATTGGAACTACCTATACGGAAAGAAGAGAAGGTGTTTTTGTTAACCCTGCAGAGCGTACACAGAAAACCTGGTATATGATCTATAATCCTCTTTCAGTAACAACGCTTTCGACACCCGAGTATTCATATGTGCGAAAAGCTAACTCAGAAGGTTTTGCTGACAAGGAATGGGCTACACAAAAAGACAGCGGGGAATTACGGGTTATTACACTCGGTGATTCGTTTACGGATGGCGATGGAAGTCCGCAGGATTCTTCGTATCCCCGTGAGCTGGAACGTTTATTACAACAGAGTTATCCCGAGATAAAAATAAATGTGATGAATGCCGGCAGATGCGGCAGCGATCCCTGGTTCGAGTATAAAAAGCTTCATGACCTGCTTCTAAAGTATAAACCTGACTTAGTGCTCTATACCAACGGCTCGAATGATATGTTCTACGACCATCTGGTTTATGGAGGTATGGAACGTTTTGCTGCCGACTCTACCGTAAAAAATAAAATACCCCATCACCGCTGGCTGGGGCTGTATGAAGTGAGTTATGTATTTCGGTTAGTTATGAACGCAGTCGGGTATGATGAAACATTTTTTGATAGAAATGCCCGGCATAAAAATGAAATTACGGCCTTGGACAATGCGCGTGCATTGAGCAGATCGTATAGTCAACTGGCAGTACAAAATAATTTTAAATGTATTCAGTTGATTCGTGCGGAAAAGTCGGATATAGAGGACGGACATCATGATTTTAATACCGATGACCTTATCCGGGGAACAGAGACTTTGCCTAATTATTCCACCTTTGACATCCTTAGTTATTATAAGGATTCGTTGCACATTAATTCATCAAACGTTTATGACTATTTCTGGCAAACAGACGGACATCATAACGTTAAAGGATATCATGCTATGGCCCAGGCAGTATTCTCCTGCGTAAGGAAGGAAGCAGAAAAAAAGGTTAAATAATACAATCTTTCACTATCCGAGAAGGACTGAATAGTATCACCGGAAAATATCTTTCTCCATCAATTCCTTAATCCTGCTTTTAGGAAGCTCTGCCAGATTTTCAAATTCCATAGTGAAGGAAACAATATCTATAGTCTGTGGAAAGTAATTATCATTTTCTATACCCATCTCTGAAGCAATTTCCCGAAGATGTGTCGCAAACTGAGTTGCTTTATTAATCTCTTTTGTATTTCCGTATTTTTCGTCTCCAATTTTTCGTATCAAGTCATACAAAGCTTCCCAGTCCTTTAAACCCTGGGCTTTGGCCAAAGCTATTTTAGCCGCTTCATTCCGGCTCCATTGAACGAGTTGATTGACAAAGCCGTTATAGTGATTCACGTTCGCTTTTTGCACATTCGTGCTTGCCGAGTCGAAATTTACTGCTTGAAGGGCACCTATAATTTTTTCAATTTCTTTTTTACTCAAAGAAGAAAGAGAGGAAGAAACCGGGGTAAAAACAGTATGAAAGTATAGTTTGATATTTTTCTCATTACAGAAGTTTACAAAATCAGGGGCCTCAAACCAGTTTTGTTTCATCATACAGGCCGATATACTGAATGCACATTTTTTCCGCAAGGAGTAATTATAGAAATAGTCAATATTTTCCATCACCTTTTCAAAGTTAGCGTTCACCCTTATTTGCTCATAGTTTTCTTTGTTTAAGCTGTCAATAGAGATATTTAAGATGAAAGTGCCTTTTTCAAGCAAATCTGTAATGCGTGTATTCAAAAATGTTGCATTGGTTTGAATTGAAATTTGACAGGCAGGATGGATGGCCACTATTCTGTCCCAGATATCGTAATAGGGTTTAATCATAAACGGCTCACCACCATAGAACTTTGCCTGTTCTAAATGTGGAATAAATTCATTGAGTTCATCTATGAATTTTTCATTATAAGGGCTTTCATAATGTTTTCTTCCTAATCGATTGGCAATAGATGAGGAGAACTCAGCCGAACACATAACGCACTCCAGATTACAGGTGTTGTCGAGTTCAAACTCAAATACGGATGGAAAACGATTGGTATTTAGTTTATCACCATCAAATTGCGATGCTTTCAGGGCGGTAAAATTGTGGGCCAATAACTGTACTTCGCAACAGGAACATCCTTTTGTCAATGAATTATTTTTCAAACTGTTACGTAGTTCATCGGCTTTCTCTCCATTCCAGATCTGCCGAATAGTTAATTCTGGCCATCGCCCTAATTCAAACAGTCGGTTGTAGCAGCAAGCCGTAACGCTACCGCGATGTCCGAAATACAAATTTTTAAAGGGGGCGTGACAAATGGAGAAATTATCCTGTTCTTGCCTTTGCTTTTGATAGGTCTCCAATACTAACTGGTATTCTGTATCCTTTGGGTGTATGTGATTATCCGACTCCCTGGCACGGTCCATTACTTTGGGAGTGTCACTATCATTGGTATGCAGCGATAATATTTTTTTTATAGAATCAGAAAACACACTCATTAGCAGTAAATTTCGAATTTAAAAGTGGAATAGTTTATGGGATATTAAGCTTTTCAACGGCTTGCAATCATCTGTCCGAACTGAGTTCCTTTCCATTTTAATGGCTTCAGCGGCACATCTACTATTTTTAAATCGCCCGCAAATTCATTGAACTCCCCCTGAGCAAGAATTCCCTCCTTACTTACAGCCAGTGAGCAGCCAATCATTTTCTTGCCTTCATACGGCCCTCCTACAATGTAACCCACACTCGTCACGCTCACAAAAGGTATGTCGTACAATTGCGATATTTCAGATAGAGGTTTTATCCATTTGTCCTTATAGGGATCCATTTCTTCAGTAATAAAATGATCCACCGTCCATGAAGATGGTGAGAGAATTATCTGCGCCCCCATACGCGCCAGCATGTGAGCGTTATGAATAGAGCCGATGTAATTATCGGCACAAATATTTACACCAATGTTTCCAAGAGGAGTTTCAATTACACTCAGTGATTTACCCGGTTCATAAAATGGAAATTCCACCTCCAGCAAATTTATTTTATGATATACATGAATTATATCTCCGTGATTATTAATCAGCAGAGCACTATTGAATCTTCTGTCACCCTTTTTTTCTGTCAGGCCCAGGCAAAGCCATATATTAAGTTCTGCTGCCAGCTTACAAAAAAAGTCGGAAAATTTCCCCGGTATCGGTTCGGCTTCTGTATAGGCAGAAGGGTGTGTCCATGCCAAATCCAATACTTCGGGAAGTAAGACCAAATCACAATTACCGCTTTTGGCCTGCCGTATTAACTTGGCAGCCCGCTCCAAATTCCTTTCAGGTTCACCCCCCTCCACTAATAACTGAGCCATTCCTATTCGCATATATCGTGTGCTATATTTCAATTTAAGTGAATGGACGATTGTTTTCCCCATTCAATAAAGAATCATCTAAAGTAAGGAATTTCTAAAGCAAAATTCTTACACCAGCAGTTTGAACAGCAGCGAAGTGTAGAAAATTGTTGTTTTCTGACTAATATTATCCGCATGAGCGAAACAGTAATTGTAAACGGCATTAGAAAAAATATGGTTTATAAACGGTGTTTGCGCTGCATCAGTGATAACACCTGCCCCGGAATTTCTTTTGATAGTAAAGGGGTGTGTAATTTTTGCCATTTGCATGATAAGTGGGTGGGTATTTACCCGAATGATAAGCGCGGTGAAGGGCCTCTTCAAGCCATGATTCAGAAAATGAAGCGTGATGGCGCGGGAAAGAAATTTGATTGCGCTATAGGTATTAGTGGGGGGAGAGACAGTACCTATATTTTGCATCTCGCTGTAAAAAAATACGGATTGCGCCCAATAGCAGTACATTTTAATGATGGGTTCGATAATCCGGTAGGGGGCGAAAACATGGTAAACATTACCCGCAAGTTAGGAGTAGAATTGCGTACCATAACAAGTGATTGGCGCGAAGCAAAGGATTTAAAAATTTCGTTTCTCAAAGCATCGGTACCGGAATTG
>JAZKEP010000258.1:0-1565 GCA_040387015.1 Bacteroidota bacterium | reverse complement strand
AAGGCACCGATGTGGGTATTGCAGCATCTTGTTTTGGAGTAGCACATAAGGAAGGTATTAAGCATATCATTTACGGACAATCTTTTCGCACCGAAGGAATTAAGCCTGTATCCTGGGCTTATATGGTGGGCGATTATCTGAATGATGTACAGAAAAAATTCGGTTCGGTTAAATTGCGTGAATGGAAAGCGGATGATCCTAACTATCATCTCGGCTGGAAACACCTTTTTTATTATTCAATTCTGAAAGGAATAAAAGTGTACTCACCGCTTTACTATGAAAATTATGTGCGCAAAGAGGCCGAAGAAATTATTAAGAAAGAATATGATTGGGTTTATCCGGGGGCGCATTATTACGATGATTTGTATTGGGCACTAATTACTTATGTGCATCGTGTAAAGTTCAATATTGACTTCCGGCTTAATGCCTACTCGGCTTTGGTTCGCGATGGACAAATGGATCGAGAGTTTGCTATAGAGGCAGTGAAAAAACCTTACATAATGGAGGATCCCAAGATTATTGATTTGTGTTTGAAGCGTCTTGGAGTTTCGCGTGAAGATTTTGATAAGTGGGTGAGCCTGCCTCCTAAAACTTTTCACGATTATGATACCGGTTACAAACTGATGCAGCTACTCAGACCCGGAATTAAACTGGCAACTAAACTCGGTTTCATGCCCGAAATTGTTTACGACAAATATTTTCTCTGTGGCGAGTAGCACCTATGTACTTGGCATAAACGGAGGAGTACGTGCCGGCTATCAGGATGTGAGTGCAGTGCTAATGCGTGATGGAGTGCTGGTGGCCGCCATAGAGGAGGAGCGGCTAAACCGGATAAAGTATTCTGCCGGACAGTTACCGATACTTTCTGTAAAAGAAGTGTTGCGCATAGCAGGTATTTCCATTCGTGAAGTATCAGTCATAGCTTTTCATGGCAGTACGTGGCAGGCATCTATCGAAGATGTTTTGAAGCTGCATTTTGAAAGCTACTTTGGTTTTTGCCCTCGCATAAAACGCTATCATCATCATGTTTGTCATGCAGCTAGTACCTACTACGCTTCAGGATTTGAAGAGGCATTGGTTATTACGGTAGATGGTTCAGGAGATGGGGTTAGCACCAGTATTTCGATAGGAACATCTAAGGGTTTGCAAGTAATAAAAGAGTTTGAGCGACCTCAAAGTTTGGGAATTTATTATTCGCTCATCACCCAGGTTTGCGGCTTTACCCGCGATGCTGATGAATACAAATTGATGGGCCTTGCAGCCTATGGCAATGCCGATACAATGAACCTGGATTGGGTATTGAACCCCACTGATGCCGGCTACCATTTTCATACTGATAATTTAGTTGATATTCTTCCGGGGCAACCATCCCCCAGTCGTTACGAGATGCTTTTCTCCAAAAAATTTGTTGACACATTGGGAATGGACCGGAGAATTACGAATGAAATTTCACAGCCCTATAAAGACCTGGCAGCCGCTGCGCAGGCACAGTTAGAAAAGGTGCTTACTTACTTAGTTAAAGTATATGTGAAACAAACAGGCATTCGTAAAGTGTGCATGGCTGG
>JAZKEP010000257.1:0-1893 GCA_040387015.1 Bacteroidota bacterium | reverse complement strand
GCATAGTTTTAACCCCAATATACCTATCACTAAAAACGCTACCAAATCGAGGAAAGGGAAGCGCTCCATCAGCTTTACAAAATAACCGGCCACCACCCGCATGGCCAGTATACCGATAAACACACCCAGGCAAACCAGATAAATGTTATCGGTAAAAGCTACAGCAGCAAAAACATTATCAATAGAAAAAGTAAGGTCCATTAACTCAATCATCACCACCGTGCTCCAGAACGCGCTAAGGCCGGGAATCTTACGAGGGTGCTTGGCCGCTACACTCAACTCTTCTTCTTCAATTTCAAGAATGTGCTCGTGTTTAAAAATGCGCTTATAAAAGAAATGAACGAAAATGTATACCAGGTAAAGTCCACCAGCTAATTTCAGCCAACTTACTTTAATAAGCACACTGGCAAACACCAGCGCCAGCCCGCGAAAAACATAGGCACCTATGATACCATACTTTAAAGCACGGGCTCTTTGGTTTTTGGGCAAGTCCATAACCATGGTGGCAAGCACCGCTGCGTTGTCAATAGAAAGAAGGCTTTCAATGAGCACCAGATTAAGAACAACTAACATAGCTGTTTTAGGGTCAGGCTGAATGAAGTGTGCGAAAAAATCAGTGATAATTTCCAACGAAGAGGTTTTATTCGCGGCAATATTACTTTCTATAAACTGCTATTTCAAAAAATGAAGGAACAATTTGACGCGGTTATTTATGATATGGATGGTTTAATTATTGATAGCGAACCCTTCTGGCGACAGGCTGAGATGAAGGTTTTTGCCACTGTTGGATTAAACCTCACCGAAGAACAATGTATGCAAACCACCGGCTTTCGGTTCGATGAAGTGGTGGAACACTGGTGGCATCAGCAACCCTGGCAGGGCAAATCAAAGCAGCAGATTCATGATGAGGTGCTGGACGAAATGGAGAATGCTATTACGCACCATGCCAAAGAAATGAAAGGCGTTCACGCTTCGCTGGAATTTTTCAAAAGCAATGGGTGGAAGATTTCACTAGCTTCATCTTCAGCCATGCGTTTAATTAAAGCCACCTTGAAGAAACTGAAGATTGAAGAATATTTCGGGCTGCTCGTTTCGGCTGAACATGAAACACACGGCAAGCCGCATCCCGGGGTTTTTATCCGCACGGCAGATATCATGAAGGTGCGTGCAGAAAAATGTTTGGTGATAGAAGATTCTTTCTACGGGCTGCTGGCCGCCAAGTCAGCTAAAATGAAATGTGCAGTAATTCCCGCCCCTGCCGATTTTGATAACCCGCGCTTTGTAATTGCCGATTGGAAATTAAAATCGCTGGAAGAAATTCAGGACTGTCTCAAATAACGAATTAAGTCCGACACAGGCACTTGGTTAATTCCAAGGGCGCGCAACATGGTAGCTAACTGTCCGCGATGAAAGCTCCCATGGTTTACTACATGAAAGATGATGCCTTCAATAGTTTCCGAAGCATCATCGCCATGCATGGTTTTGAAAGAAATGGTCTGCGCGCAAAAAGTATTGTCTTTACCCACAAAGAAATCCGACAGATTTTTGCTGATATCTAAAAAGCCATCAAGGCATTGGTCTCTTGTTCCGTTAAAAGTCTGGCTGGGCCAAACGGACGGAGAGACGCCATTGATTCTGCTTAGCCAGATACTTTCAGCATCCCACATATGGCAAACAGTTTTTTGAAGCGAAGGGAAACTGCTTGCCACTTCTTTATCGAAAAGCTCTTCTTCTGTGTGCTTAAGAGCCTCGGCAAAATTAGTGTTTGCCCAAAGATTATATGCCAGATGCTTTTGAAGTGTGTAGTTCATTTCATTTCCCGTTTAAGGAACCCGACTCTGGTTCCGATTTTACAATAGTAGTAAACAGTTTACCATGCTCGGCAACCTGGCT
>JAZKEP010000256.1:0-4396 GCA_040387015.1 Bacteroidota bacterium | reverse complement strand
ACTCTGCACCAGCTGTTACACTTACCGGCACACCTTCAGGTGGCATTTTTTCCGGAAGCGGAATAAGCAGCAACCAGTTTAACCCGGCTACCGCGACTGTTGGCACCAATACTATTACTTACACTGTCGCGTCACTGGGCTGTACTTACACAAAAACTCAAAATGTTACCATCACCTCCGGTTCTTCTGCCTCAATTGCCGGATTAAATGCCAACTACTGCATTAATGCTAATGCAACAAGTTTATCAGGTGCTCCTTTAGGAGGTTCTTTTTCAGGTACCGGAGTTTCAGGAACTCAATTTAATCCGGCTACAGCAGGTGTTGGCGGACCTTATACTGTTACTTATCAGGGAAGTTCAGGGGGCTGTAATTTTTCTACCACACAACCGGTTACAGTCAATGCGCTTCCTTTAGTAGCTGTAGCAGGCAATGCCGATACGCTGTGCAGCAACGCAACCGCAGTTACCTTAACCGGAGGCATTCCTGCTGGGGGAACTTATTCGGGAACGGGTGTAACCGGCAATTCATTTAATCCGGCAACGGCAGGCTTAGGAGCCAAGGTAATTACCTATACCTATACCGATGGAAACGGCTGCAGCAACTCAAGCACCGAAACCATTATTGTAAAATCCTGCACCACCACCGGCATCGATGACCTTACAGAACCTTCAATCAACATCTATCCCAACCCGGCAAAAGATGAATTGATTGTTGCCTGCGACCTGTTTACAGGATTGCAGCCTGTTCCTTATATATATGACTTATCAGGAAAACTTCAAACGCTGAGCTATAAGCAACTGGGCGATAGAATAATTATCCATACTTCTTTCCTGGCTGCAGGCAGTTACTGGATTCAATTATCCGTAAACGGAAGAAACATAACCCGGAACTTTGTAAAGGCTGACTAAGCCCGCATTTATTCCAGCGAGAGAAATGCTTTAGGTAAGTAGTGAATGATATCGCTTGCCTCCATAGAGGTTTCACCTAAAGTGTCTTTTGCAAAATCACCGGCCAGGCCGTGAATGTAAACACCCAGAACCGCTGCTTCTTCAGGTAAGTATTTTTGTGCGAGCAAGGCAGCTATAATTCCCGTCAGTACATCTCCACTCCCACCCTTCGCCATACCGGGGTTGCCGGTGCTGTTGAAATGCAGTTTGCCTTCGGGCGTTGAGATAGAAGTATTGGCCCCTTTAAGAACCACTACTACTTTATTGTTTTTCGAAAACTCCTTTTGCTTCTGAAGTTTCTCCAAATCATCTTTCCACTCGCCTGCTAATCTTTTGAATTCACCGGGGTGAGGTGTAAGAATAGAGTTCTCCGGAACCAGTTGCAGCAGATGCATGTTGGCAGAAATAATATTCAACGCATCGGCATCTATTACCATCGGCTGATGACTTTTCTCCAACAGATCTTTCAGATAATTCACCGTTTCTTTTTCGGTTCCAATGCCGGGGCCTGTACCTACCACCGAAAACTTTTCCAAATCAGGAGCACTGGTCAAAACTTCTTTCGATTCATCAACATACACCATTGCTTCGGGATTGGTAGTTTGCATAATCTCATAACCACAACCAGGGATGTTGGCCGAAACCAAACCCGCCCCGCTTTTTAGTGCGGCTTTAACTGCCAGCACCGCGGCTCCTATCTTTCCTAAGCTGCCCGCACAAATCAATACATGGCCGTAGCTGCCTTTATGCGAAAACTTTTCCCGCTTCTTAAACAATGCTTTTACCGCAGTGCCGGTTACATAAAATAAAGATGAGTCGAGTTGCGCTTCATATTCTTTGAGCAGGCCGATATCTAAAACCCGGAACTCCGGAATATACCTGCCGTTAGCGGCAAACAAAAAGGAAAGCTTAGGGGCATGAAAGGTATAGGTGATATGGGCATGAACCACCGCATCTTCTGCGGCATTGGGCAGGTCGCAAAAAAGCCCCGATGGAATATCAACGGAATAAACGGTTGCGCCCGACTGATTGATGGCGCGAATAACCGCAGCGGCTATTCCTTCGGCTGGGCGTGTGAGTCCGCTGCCAAAGATGGCATCTATCACCACTGCATCGTTCGCAATTTTAGGAATGCGAAGCTCCGTTTCGATATAGTGCACCGAGGAAATATCTTTCAGCCGCGCTTCATTCAATTTAAAGTCTTCGCTGGCATTTGGAGAATGACGCACCACATACGTATACACATGCTTATAGCCTGCCTCCATCAGCATTCGCACAATTGCCAATCCATCGCCACCGTTGTTACCCATGCCGCAAAAAACATGAACTACCTGACTGACCATGGTTTGCGCACTGATAGCATTGAACGCCATACCGGCAGCACGTTCCATTAAATCAATAGAAGCCACAGGCTCCTGCTCAATGGTATATTTATCTAAAGCCCGAATCTGTTCTGCAGCAAGAATTTTCACGAACGGAAAATAGAAATTCCGTTGCACTGTCTGCTGTGACCTTATAAAACAGAAAGGGCCGACATGTATTGTCAGCCCCTTCTATTTTCATTCAAAGTATTCTTTACTGTCTTGTCATGGTAGCATCAACATAAATAGTTGTGCCGTTATTGTCTTCGGTAAATGTACCGGTAAGCGTTGTTTTGGTAATAGCTGCATTTGAAATGCTGGTGGTATCAGTATCGGTTATCCATGTCAGATTACTTCCCGAAAGTATATAGGTCCCTACAGATGTTTGATCATCCAATGGGTCGCATTTAGTAGCTCCTTCATCATTTTTAAAAACTCCACCGCTTTCAAATATGAAAACGTTATCGCGGTTACAGCTATTCGGAAAAAAGATCGGATAAGCATCGCTAAGCGTATCTCCATTAACAATAGCCGGAGGGTTAAATACGGCAGATGTTACTTTCCAGGTGCCGATGATGGAAGCTTCCTCATCTTTTTTACAGCCCGCTACTAATAGTAAAGCGCAAATGACCATGATAAATAGTTTGTTCAACTTCATAATTGATTTGATTTTTGGTTTTATAATGACGCAAAGGTCATAAAAACAACAAGCGCAGTATAGAATGGAGCTTATACTTATAAACTCCCTATTTTGCTTTTGTATTTAATGGAAAACAATGTCGCCTTCGGCTGCTACTATACCCTCACCTGCTGTGCCTGCTTTCTCTTCCTTCAGGGTCTGAATTTCACAAATGCTGTTCCATCAAATTTATATACGCCTGTTTCATGCGTTCCAAGCCAAAGGCTATCATTCCTGTCTTTATAAACTGAAAATAGTGTAACCTCATTCGTTCCGTTCTTTATATCGTAGTGTATTACCTTTTCCCCGTCATATCTCCACACTCCCTGCTCGTATGTAGCCATCCATAGGTCGCCAGTCTTATCTTCAACTATCGACATGAAATAAACATGGTCTGCTCCGTCTGTTGCTTTTATTCCTTCAATTCCCGTTGCTGTGTTGTATGTGATTAAGCTTTTGCCATCCGCTGTTATGCTATCCCCGATAATATTAAAACGCTGACGGGTGTTACAAATCCAAAACTTCCCCTTTGTATCTTCATATATGGAACGAATACCAAACGAACCGCCATTTGGAACGTTCGTCAGCTGGTCTTCATATAGCCAGCTAAAGGATACCACATCATAGCGGCACACCCCAAAGTTGGAGGTGCCAAACCACATCGTTCCTTTCCGGTCTTTATAGATGTGATACACTTCATAAGGGCTCCAGGCTTTGCCTGGAAATTTTGTAAAGTATTCGTCTTCCATGTAGTGTTTTGGGAATTCAAGCTGATAAAGGTTTTTACCGTCATAGCGGTAAGGCCCTTTGTCACCGCTTTTGCCAACCATACTAAACCACAGGTCATCGGGCTTCAGTTTCCAATTATTCTCTTTGATGGGGGTGAGGGTAGTGAGCGTTTGTCCGTCAAACTTATTGATGCCACCCAAGGTGCTTATGTAAATGTTACCTTGCTTATCTTCCTGAATGCTTCTGATACGATTATCGCTTAACCCGTGTTTGGTGGAAAAATGAATTATTGTTTTTCCATCAACACAGTAAACTCCGTCTTTGTCGCTTCCGAACCAATACGTACCGTTAGCTGACTGAAACACAATTATTATACTGTTGCTAAGTTCTGTTACCCTTTCACCAATAGTTATAGCGGTCTGTTTGTTATGCGTGCCAGAAGTTGACTGCCCATTACACGATGTCAAACTTATCAGCAAGATTATGAATAAAAATATCTTCGGTTTCATTTGTTTCCACCAGGAGCCTACCGCTTCGGGCACCTTGCGCTTAAAAATATAAAAAAGCGCAGGATACATCCCACCCATAGCGGAGATTGCGCGCTTTTTAGTTAGCTAATCACTTCATCAAACTAAGAGTTTAATTCTCCTGGCGAAGACTTTTATTCTCCTGACTATGAG
>JAZKEP010000255.1:0-9701 GCA_040387015.1 Bacteroidota bacterium | reverse complement strand
TCATCGGGCAAGTATTCGTCAAACTGTTTCTGCTCATACAAATCCATTTTGTTGAAGATGATTATTTGCGGCTTGTCATCGCATTTCAGTTCCTTCAGAATTTCGTTTACCACATGCATCTGCTCCATAAAAGCGGAATGCGAAATATCCACCACGTGAAGCAGTATGTCGGCTTCCATGGCTTCATCTAAAGTTGATTTAAAACTCTCCACCAAATGATGCGGCAGCTTGCGGATGAAGCCCACCGTATCGCTCAATAAAAACGGAACGGTATTGAAAGTAACTTTGCGCACCGTGGTATCGAGCGTGGCGAAGAGCTTGTTTTCGGCAAACACATTTTCTTTCGAAAGCAGGTTCATGAGCGTTGATTTGCCTACGTTAGTATAACCCACCAGCGCCACGCGAATCATATCGCCCCGGTGCTTTCTGCGCACCTCGTTCTGGCGGTCAATCTTTTTTAGGTCTTCTTTCAGGTTCGAAATTTTCTTTTCCGCCACTCGCCTGTCGGTTTCAATTTCTTTTTCACCGGCTCCGCCACGGGTTCCGGTTCCTCCGCGCTGACGCTCTAAGTGGGTCCACATTCCTTTCAGCCGCGGAAGCATGTATTGCAACTGCGCTAACTCTACCTGTGTTTTTGCCTGCACGGTGCGGGCGCGTTGAGCAAAGATGTCGAGAATGAGCATGCTGCGGTCGAGCACGCGCTTCTTTAATACTTCTTCGATGTTGCGGTGCTGTGAGGGCGAAATTTCATCATCAATAAGCACCAGGTCTATATTCCTTTCCTCTATATACTGTTTAATCTCTTCTAACTTTCCCTTGCCTATGTAGGTTTTGTTGTCGGGGTGCGCCAGCCGCTGCGTGAAACGCTTCAGTGTTTTTACGCCATCGGTTTCGGCCAGAAACTCCAGTTCATCTAAATACTCGGTAGTTTGTTCATCGCTCTGGTCTTTTGGAACCAGTGCTACGAGTACAGCCGTTTCTATTTTTACGATGGTGTTATCAACCTTAAACTTTGGTTTTTCTTTCATGCTATAAATAATTGGGCTAAAGCCCATGGCTGTTTTTAATCATTGCCGTTGGCTTAAGCCAACGGCAATGAAAATAAAAATCCTCTTCCGTAAATTCAGAAGAGGATTTCTGTTTAGGTATTAAAGATGCTTATCTAATCAAAGTAGAGCTACCGTTTTCTGTAGCTTTTACACCATTGGTGTAAGTTACATTACAAACCCAGATATAAGTACCTATCGGTTGCTCTTTTCCTTTGTAAACTCCATTCCAGCCTGGATCTGCGGCCACCATGGCAGGGTTGTCATACACTAACTCGCCCCAGCGATTGAACACTTTGAATTCAGCCTTGGTAACATTACGCATAATAACCACCAGGTTATCATTTTTATTATCACCGTTTGGCGTAAAGCCAGTAGGAACAAGAATGATGTTTTTATCTGTTTTGCAAGACTCCGGTTCCGTTTCGGGATCTGGATCTCTTAGCGAAGCACCGCCTGCTGAGGTGCATCCGTTTACATCCGTAACCACTACCTGGAAATTACCCGGTCTTAATCCGGTTAAGGCTACAGTATCGGTGGTGGTATTGCTCCATGCATAACTGTAAGGAGAATTACCGCCTATAGTGTTAGCCACCACAGCACCGGTTGAATCTTCTGAGCATGTAGGGTTGATAGCTATAACATTTACTGTGAAGGTTGAAGGTGCATTTACACCAACCGAAGAAGTTTCGGTGCAATTGTTGGCATCGGTTACAGTAACCGTAAAGCTTCCTGAACCCGCTGTTGGGTTCTGTACCGGCTGAAGGCCACCGCTCCAGGCGTAAGTATACTGAGGCGTTCCTCCGGTAACTACCGTATTAATAGAACCATTACCCTGATCAGCACAAAGTGGCTCTACTGCCGTAAGCTGAATGTCAATCTCTGCCGGTGAAGTAACTGTTCCGGTTAAAATTGTATCGCAACCGTTGGCATCTTCCACTACTACCGAGAAAGGTCCGGCATCTAATCCCGTAACGCTTGTGGTAGTTTCAAAACTGCTCCAGAAATAAGTATAAGGTGAAGTAGCACCGCTAACATTTACCGAAGCAGTTCCGTCAGTGGCACCATAACATTGTAAGGAACCAACTGTGATATTAGCATTGAAAGGAGCCGGTTCAGTTAAAGTTGTATTGGATGTAACGGTGCAACCGTTTGCATCTCTTACCGTTACGGTATGGCTGCCTGCTACTACATTATTTAAGTTCTGTGTAACTGCATTGGTAGGTGCGCTCCATAAATATGAGTATGGTTGAACTCCGCCACCAACAGAAATATTTACAATTCCATCGCTTCCTGCATTACAGCGAGGATTAAAAGAGTAAGAAACCGCAGAGGTGAGCAAAGAAGGCTCAGTAATAGTATAAGTATCTCCCGCAGTGCAACCTACGTTATCAGTAATAACCAAAGTGTAGTTACCCGGACCTAAGTTCGGATTGTCATCCGTAAACACGTTGTTGCTCCAGGCATAAGTGAGCGGTAAAGCGCCTCCGGTTGCAGTAATGAAAACATCTCCGTTAGCAGCACCAAAACACTGAACATTGTTTAAGCTGTCAACTGTAATAATAACAGTAGTTGTGTTTGGAACAGTAGCGCTGGCAGTTACTGTGCAGCTTTTGGTATCTGTTACGGTAACTGTGTAAGAATTAGCACAAAGGAAAGTGGCATTTTGTAACTGCTGCGGAGGAAGTGAATTCCATGCATAAGAATAAGGAGGAGTTCCGTTTTGAGCTGTTACAGTTGCCGAGCCATCGCAAGCACCACCGCAACTTACCGGGTTGCCGGTTGCTACTGCAGTCATTTGTGTAGGCACATTAATCTGAATAGTAGCAGAAGCACCGCAACCTTTTGAATCCGTCACAGAAACACTATACGTTCCTCCTGCAAGTCCGGAAACAGAAGGACCTGTACCCAATGAAGATGGCGTCCATACATAAGTATAAGGAGGAAGCCCTCCCTGAACATTCGCAGTAATTTGCCCATCGCTTCCACCAAAACATGAAACATCCTGTTTAACCGGGGTTACAGCAAAAACAAAATTTGGATTATCTGAAACACTAATAGTAAAGGTTCCAAAGTCACCGGCCGCTTTTCCATCTACCACTAAATAGTAATCACCAGCCTGGCATATAGAGTATGCAAGAGTTGATTGTGTTCCGCAGCCATCATCATTTGAAGTATCTGCAACGATCTGTCCACAAGCGCTATATAAATAGAGGTAACTATCGAATTGTGCTCCTTGTATTCCGCAAAGTGAAGCAGTAATTCCTATCGAACCGTTTGCATGAAATTTATACCAAACATCGTTACCCGGAGAAGCCGCATGTGTGTTTGAATAACATTCATTACTATTAAAATGAGTTAGTGTACCGCCTGTATTGATAGTTCCCATATCAATAGCATCCACGCATGAAGTTCCTTTAGTATATCTCCAATAAGTTTCAATACCCGGCTTCCAATCATTGGTGCAGTTACCGGTAATGTACCCCTGGTCAAACCACTGACAAGGAGGTCCGTTACGATATTGCAATGAAGTAGCGAAGGTTGCACCAGTACAACGTTTGTCATCGCCTTCATTCAACCCGATACACACACCAAATATTGGAACACCGCAACACTGTTGTGCATTGAAATCGCATACTTGTCCGTTAGAACAAAAGCCAAGCAACGCATCAGACGGATTATCATCCTCATAGTTTTCTGCCTTTAGTTGATAAAACTGCGGAACTGTAGCTGTAGGATAAGTAAAATTGAAAAGCATTTCATTGATAGGTCCAGGGGTAATACCCGGCAATCCTACCGAACCTCCGGTACCCATACTAAAAACATGGCAAGCTCCTCCCTGCCATCCTAAGCCACTTATGTTCGCAGCATCCTGCCCCCAAAAATGAACCACCGGTTCATCGGGACCAAATCCAACACCAAGTAACGAAGCATCGCTCTCATTATATCCCACGCTAACATCACGTAACCTTACCTGAAGTTGAATAGGACCATCTGTAAATGTTTGAGAAAATAAATCACTAATGGATAGAAATAGGATGGAAATAAGAAGCGTCTTTTGTAAAACTTTGTTCATTATTTAAATTTTAGGTGGGTAAAAGTAAAAAAAAACAAATACTCACATAAGATTGTCCAATTTGCAAATTGGTTGCGCCCTAATAAAACCCGGTTTTTATTTTTCAGCAATTCGTCTATATTTGCCGTCCTTTTCGCGGAAAGGGGTATTGTGTTGTTTGAAAATTGTGCGAAAGTTTTGATCCGCAATCATAAATTTTGAATTGTGAAAGGGTTAAGAGAGTTTGAAATACCATATGTTGGACTAAAGATTGGTATTCACAAATTCAGTTTCGATATTGATGGGAAGTTCTTCGATTATTTTAAGGATTCTCCTATTCAGGATTGCAATGTGAAAGTGAATCTGGAGTTTGAGAAAAAAGAAACGTTCTTTATTTTAAATTTTTTCATTGACGGCTCCGTAAAGGTGGAATGTGATCGTTGTTTAATAACGTTTGATAAGCCGATTTTTGGAGACTATGTGTGTTACGTAAAGTTTGCAGAGGAACCGGAAAAGGAAAATGATGAACCGGATGTGTTGTTTATTGGCCGCGAACAAACAGTTATTGACCTTTCGCAGTTACTTTATGAATATGTTAACCTTTGTCTGCCTATGCAGAAGTTAGGATGTGAAAGTCCAGGAAATGAGCCGCAGTGCAATAAAGAAGTATTAAAATATTTGACCCCCGGAAACGGAGAATCAAAAAAAGAAGAAGAAGTTGACCCTCGTTGGGCAGCTTTAAAAAATTTAAAGAACTAAATAAAAAGAATTAATAATCAATAAAAATTAAAGACAATGCCAAATCCTAAACATAGAATATCCAAGCAAAGGAGAAATAAGAGAAGAACTCATTATAAAGCTGATGCGCCTACTACCGGAGTTGATCAAACTACAGGTGAAGCACATTTGATGCACAGAGCACACTGGAGCGAAGACAAGTTAATGTACCGCGGAAAAGTAGTGATGGAAAAAGTCAAGAAATAGATTGACTCCCTGTAATAGGGACTAAGGAAACAATATTTTTTCCCCATCGGCTTCTGCTGGTGGGGTTTTTTATTTGTAAAAAAATAAAATAAGCAATAGAAATGATTTTATCAAAAGCATATCGGCTTAAAATTAAAGAGGCATTGACGCTTGCGCTACCCATTATTGCAGGCCAGCTTGGCCAGGTTTTGATGGGCTTCTTTGACACCGTACAGATTGGGGGCTTAGGACATGAGTACATAGCAGCCTCGGGATTCGCTAATGGCATTTATTGGATGACCATACTCCTTGGTATGGGAATTTTGTTTGCAGTTTCTCCCTTGGTTAGTGAAGCATTTGGCGAGAATAAAGGATATAAAAGCATCGGAGTTCTGATATCGAGCCTTGTTGTGTCTTTGGCTCTTACAGTTATTTTCATGATTATCATTTGGATTGTAACCGCTAACCTTTCAATATTTCGGCACAATGAAACCGATAATCTTTTAGGTTCAAAGTTCTTATACCTCATCAACTATTCTACTGGTTTTGTCTTCTTTTTTATGGCGGCAAAACAGTTTTTAGACGGTATGGGTAAAACCAAAGTGGGTATGCAGATTACAATTGCCGGACTCGTGCTGAATTACTTCCTAAATTGGGTTCTTATTTATGGAAGATTGGGATTACCTCAATTAGGTATAGAAGGTGCTGCTATTGCAAACGGAATTTCCAGATTGGCAATGACAGCAGCTATTTTCTTTTTCATTTGGCGCGATTCCGAGGTACGTATATTATGGAAGGAATTTACAGCACATACTAATTCAGGGTTAAATTATATAGGAAGAATTCTGACTATCGGAATTCCTGCCGGCCTTCAATTCTTTTGGGAAGTTGCTGCATTCAATGCAGGACAAATTATGAGCGGATGGATTAGTACCGCTGCAGAAGCCGCGCATATGATAGCTATTGGCCTTGCTTCTATTACTTTTATGGTGCTGTCAGGTGTTTCAGCAGCCGGAACTATCTTGATCGGCTATTCATATGGAGCAAAAGATAAGGAAGGAATTCGCATTTCCGGTAACACTATAATTTTTCTTACCCTGGTTATTGAATCCATCTTCGCGATTTTCTTTTTTGGATGTCACTCTATTCTCCCGTGGGTTTATACAGATAATGCAGAAGTAATTGCTATCGCTTCTTCAATGCTTATTTTTGCTGCAGTTTTCCAGATAAGTGATGGGCTACAGGCGGTAGCTTGTGGTGCCTTACGAGGCATTCAGGATGTAAAAATTCCTTCCATCATTGCTTTTGTGTCCTATTGGTTAATAATGATTCCGGCCTGCTATATATTGGCATTTCCACTTGGTTTAGGGTTAAAGGGAATTTGGATCGGCTTTATTATCGGATTAAGCATTGCTGCAATCATGCAGCTTTTACGTTTCAGGTTGAAAGCGAGATCAGTTGAGTTTATAGATTTGTAAGTATTTCCGAATAGACTGTCAGGTTGCCCCAGAGCTCTGGGAACGCAATCCTAAACAGGGAAGCTACTTCCAGCGCTCCGCGAACGAAAGCCGTAATGAAAAATGTAGTTACTTGTTTACAAAATCATACTTCCACATAATTTGGTTGAGTAGTGTTTCATCCTGACAGTAGGGCTTGAATACTTTAGCGATAAATAAAAAGAACTATGAAGAAGAATATTTTGTTGTTTGGAATAATTGCAGCCACCGTGTCACTTTCATCCTGTTTAGTATCCAAGAAAAAATTTGATGAGCAAGCTGCTTTAGCGGATAAATATCTGGCCGAGAAAAAAGATTGTAACGATAAGCTCAATCAGGCAAATGCTACGATTGATGATTTGAACAATCAGATCGCAAATCTGGGTAGCGAAATTCAAAAGCTAAAAGACAGCAATGCATCATTAGAAGAAAAGAATAAAAGGCTTGCCCAACTGAAAAGCGAAAGCGATGCTATTTGCCAAAAGGTGAAAGAACAGTTAGATCAAATAACTAACTCGTCAGCCGCTGAAAAGGACAAACTACTGCGTCAGTTAGCCGAGAGAGAAAAGGAATTGATGGCAAAAGCTGCGGAGCTGGATAAACTGAGCAGAGATTTAAACGAGCGCGATGCAAAGGTTCGTGAGCTCGAATCGTTGATTGCACGAAAAGATTCTGCCGTGCAGGCATTGAAGGCAAAAATCTTAGATGCTTTGAAAGGGTTTTCATCGGGTGATTTGACCGTTTATGAAAAGGATGGAAAAATTTACGTGGCACTCAGCGACAAATTGCTTTTCACGAGCAGCAGCTATGCAGTAGAGCCAAGAGGAAAAGAAGCTTTGAAAAAAATTGCGGAAGTATTGAACAAGCAGCCTGATATTTCAATTATGGTGGAAGGACATACGGATAACAAACCTTATCTCAGTTCTACCACAGGCCCTATCAACAGTAACTGGGATTTAAGTGTAATGCGGGCTTCCAGTGTTACTAAAATTCTTACGGACGAAAATAAAGTGGATGCGAAACGTGTAACTCCGGCAGGCCGTGGCGAATTCTTCCCCGTTGAAAGCAACGCAACACCTGAAGGCAGAAGCAAAAACCGTAGAATTGATATCGTACTTACTCCCGACATGAAAGGAATCTTTGATATTCTGAATACCACCAATTAAACTTTCATAGATTTCGGATGTCGATACAGAAAATACAAACCATCTCAAATTAAATTCTGTTTTACCTATGAAAAATATTCCCCTTCTGATATTTGGTGTTTTTCTATTTGTTTCATCTCGCGCACAACTAACTCCCGAAATTACTTCATGGATTCAAATACCCGGGCAAAATGGATATTTGGGAATTGCAGCCAATGTTCAACAAGTTAATTATAACGCTACAGATGTGTATGTAACATGCACTTGTATCCCGGGCTATGATATTGGTCCGTGGGCGGGCAATCCGAACGTTCCGGCAAATCAGAATTTTTGCTTTAAAATAACACGTAATCCGCAACAGAATACGGGAACTCCTGTAAATACTCCACTCGGACATATTGGAGTTTGGACAAACGGAGTCAGTTTGTTTAATGTTTCAGATGCGATGAGTTATAACAATCAGAATGTTTGGTTTCGCAACGCTTACTTTTTTGAAGGTCCTTCTTTCGATGATTGTCTTGGTCATCCTCAGCAACAGGGAGAATATCACACTCACGTAAATCCTACCTGTCTGTATGACGACCAAATAACTAATGTTCATTCTCCTATAATTGGTTATGCCTTTGATGGATTTCCCATTTACGGAGCGTATGCTTATACCAACACCAACGGGACCGGAAGTATTAAGCGTATGACACCTAGTTACCGAACAAGAACCATGACAGACAGAACCACACTTCCTAATGGTTCAATAGCAAGTTCCGCAGGTCCGGCAATTAACGGACAATATCCTTTAGGGGCTTTCATTCAGGATTTCGAATATGTGAACGGACTAGGTGATTTGGATGAACACAATGGTCGGTTTGCAGTTACACCCGACTATCCTAATGGCATATATGCTTATTATGTAACTATAGATTCTAATCAAAACCCCATTTATCCTTATTTATTGGGGCCCACTTATTACGGAATAGTGCCGGCCGGCAATACGGGTATGCAATCCGGTCACAATACCATCCCCGGTGGTACAACTTTATACAATCCTTCAACAGGATTTGAAGAAACAATACAAAAGGATTTATTTAAAATATTCCCGAATCCTTCAAATGGAACTTTCTTTATTCATGCGGAAAATATTTCCGGTTCATACACCCTTGAGCTATTTGATTCGAAAGGAAGCGTTGTACTGAAAAATTATTCTTCCGGTGGGTTACAAAATATGGATGCTTCAAATCTGCAACAAGGGATTTATTTATTACGGATAACTACTGAAGCCGGGCTGGCTTATTCTTTTCGTCTGACCAAGAATTAATTCCCTCACCTTTGGAGAGGGATAGGGAGAGGTTATATTCGCGGCATGTTAGGCAAACGCGATTCTGAAAATCCGGAAGCAGAAATGGGTTTTTTCGACCATCTCGAAGTATTGAGATGGCACCTTATCCGCTCAGCACTGGCAATTGTTCTCTGTTCGCTTTTTGTAGGTTACTTTTACGATTTCATTTTTGATAAAGTCATCCTGGGTATTCAATATGAAAATTTTCCTACATACCGGTTGCTTTGTCAGGTTTCGCACTATCTGAATATTGATGGCATCTGCATAGAAAAAGGATTGTCCATTCCACTCCAGAATACTGCCCTATTTGGGCAGGTGACCATGCTGCTTCAATACTCCATTATGATAGGTTTTGTAATAGCCTTCCCTTATGTCATTTTTGAGTTGTGGCGATTTGTGGCTCCGGCATTGCAACCTGAAGATCAGAAGAAAACAAGCCGGATCATTTTAGCCTGCTCCTTCTTTTTTTTCATCGGGGTAGCCTTTTGTTATTTTATCATCATCCCCTTCTCCATAAATTTTGCTGTAAATTTTACGGTGAGCAACACCATCAAGAACAATTTTACCATTGAAAATTACATTGATTTTTTCACTATGATGCTGCTTGCCATAGGTGCTGTATTTGAATTACCAATGATTGTATATTTTCTTTCTAAGTTGGGA
>JAZKEP010000254.1:0-7775 GCA_040387015.1 Bacteroidota bacterium | reverse complement strand
GCTTTCATGCAAATCAGGAGTTTTCAACTTTGTATTATCCGGATCAGCGGCCAAGGAAGATCCAAGTGTAAATAACCTGTCTTGAACCTCCTTTAATAAATCTTTCGTTGCTGTTTCTGTTTGCACATCGCGAAGTAAGCCTATCCAGGAATTTAACTCATCAACCGTTCCATAGGCTTCAATACGAAACTCACTTTTAGATACTCTCCTTCCTCCAAAAAGAGAGGTTTCACCTATGTCACCCGTTTTTGTATAAATCTTCATGGCACAATAACAGTTATCTTGTTTCGAAGTTCAACTCCCCGGCAGTCATTTTCACCGGTGTATTCTGTAAGTCGGTTTCAATTAAACCATCCCGTAAGCGAAGAATTCTTTTGGCATGTTTTGCTATATCTTCTTCGTGGGTAACAATAATTACGGTGTTTCCGCCTTTGCTTATCTCTTCCATTATCGCCATAATCTCATAAGAAGTCTTTGTGTCCAGGTTTCCGGTAGGTTCATCGGCAAGAATAATGGAAGGATTATTTACCAATGCACGGGCTATTGCTACTCGTTGTCTCTGTCCGCCCGAAAGTTCGTTGGGCTTATGCGTCATTCTATCTTTAAGTCCAACCATTTCCATCACACTTTGTGCAAGCTGTGTTCTTTCAACTTTATTCATGCCTGCATACACCAAAGGCAAAGCAACATTTTCAAGAGCCGTTAAGCGAGGAAGAAGGTTAAATGTTTGAAAGATGAAACCAATTTCTTTATTGCGGACACGTGCTAATTCATCATCACTCATTTCCGAAACCTCAGTATTATTTAGCTTATACGTACCGGAAGTTGGAGAATCTAAGCAACCCAGAATATTCATTAAAGTAGACTTGCCCGAACCGGAAGGGCCCATAAGAGCGACATACTCCCCTTTCTCAATACTGAGCGAAACATCTTTCAAGGCAGCAATCAACTGGTCGCCCATGATATACTTCTTGCTAATGTTTTTTATTTCAATGATCTTACTCGCCACTGACTTACAAATTTTCTATACTATCATTACAGGTATCATCCAACACATTACTTCTTAATCACCTTCGGAACTTTAAAATAATCGGTGTCTCTTTGTGGTGCGTTTTGCAATGCTTCTTCCTTTGAAACAGTATCACGTATTACATCCTTTCGAAGCACGTTCTTTTCATCAGTCATATAAATAAGCGGCTCAACTCCATCTACATTTACCTCTTCTAATTTCTGAACTAAATCAAAAATCTTTTGCAAATCCTTTTTCAAACCCTCCTTTGCATGTTCATCAAATTCAAGCTTAGAAAGGTCCGCAAGACGGTCTACTAACTCATTATCAATCTTCATTCCTTTAATTATTTTCGAGCGCTCAAAAATAGCAGAATCATTTTCATGGCGAAGGAAATTGCAGTTAGCGGAGTGCAGCCAACCGGCAGGCAACATATCGGAAATTATTTCGGAGCTGTGGTGAATTTTGTAAAGATGCAGGAGTTGTTTAACGGCTATTTTTTCGTAGCCGATTATCATGCGCTAACTACTCATCCTCAGCCTTCAGTTCTGCAAGCTAATGTGAGGCAGATTGTAGTTGAATATCTGGCCTGCGGACTCGACCCTGATAAATGCACTTTGTTTTTGCAAAGTGATGTGCCACAGATACCAGAGTTATATCTCGTCTTTAACATGTTTGCTTATCTAGGAGAGCTGGAACGGGAAGCTACCTTCAAAGATAAAGTCCGGTCACAGCCCAATAATGTAAATGCAGGGCTCCTCACCTACCCTGTTTTAATGGCAGTAGATATTATTATTCACAAAGCACACAAAGTTCCAGTTGGTAAAGATCAACAACAACATCTGGAGATAACCCGTGATCTCTGCAAGCGTTTCAATAATCATTATGGCGTTGAGTATTTTCCCGAACCACAAGCTTTCAACTTTGACTCAACCTTGGTTTCTGTGCCCAGTTTAGATGGAGAGGGTAAAATGAGTAAGTCGAAAGGAGAAGCCAGTTGCATATACCTTTCCGATGAACCCGATACCATACGAAAAAAAATAATGCGTGCAAAAACTGATACCGGGCCTACGCAAGCCAATTCAACCAAGCCTCAGGAAATTCAGAATCTTTTTTCGTTGATGAAACTGGTATCCACTCCCGACACCATTGAAGTGTTTGATAACCGGTATAACGACTGTAGCATTCGTTATGGTGATTTAAAAAAACAGTTAGCCGAAGACATGGCCAAATATCTTCAACCTATAGGCGAAAAGATTAAAGAATTAAACAGCAATGATAAATTACTGAATGAGATAATTGGCGATGGCGGCCAGCGCGCCCGTGAAAGTGCTGCTCAAACAATCAAAGACGTGCGTGAAATTATCGGGTTGAAAAATTTTTAAACGCAAAACAATTTTTATTTTCGACATTCACTGACACAACTAATTTTCATTCTTCATACAATGCAGAATGATTTCTATTTAAGCAAATAACTATGGCGAAGAAAAAAGTTGCCTCTAAATCAATTCCAAAAAAGAAGTCTAAAGTGCCGAATAAAGTAACGGCTAAACCCATTGCAAAAAAGCAGGTTAAGGCACAGCCAAAAGTAAAACCCACCAAAGTGGTTGCTAAAAAATCTGCAAAGTCGGCCGCTAAGGTATCTGATAAGAAACCGGAAGTAAGTCCAACTGCAAAACAAACTCAACTAAAACCGAAGAAACCAATTAAACATATTGCCATTGCCGGAAATATTGGCGCAGGCAAAACTACTCTCGCAAAAATTCTCTCCAAGCATTTCGGCTGGTTGCCACAGTTTGAAGATGTAGAGAACAATCCATACCTAAATGATTTTTATGAAGATATGCCACGCTGGTCTTTCAATCTTCAGGTTTATTTTTTGAACTCCAGGTTTAGTCAAATTATTGAAATTCAGGAAGGTACCGAAGTGGTTATTCAGGATAGAACAATTCATGAAGACGCAATGATTTTTGCACCCAACCTCCATGGAATGGGACTGATGAGTACTCGCGATTTTGAAAACTATTCCAAATTGTATGAAACAATTTCATCCCGTATTAAACCACCTGACTTGCTAATCTATTTGAAAGCCACTGTTCCTACATTGGTGAATCAAATTCAAAAGCGAGGAAGAGAGTATGAAGACAATCTTCGTCTTGATTATATACGCAGGCTGAACGAGTATTATGATAAATGGATAAATACGTATAAGGATGGCCGCCTACTCATTATTGACGTAGACCAAGTTAACTTTGCTGAGGATGAAGAAGCACAGCATGAAGTTATCAATAAAGTAAGGGCAGAATTGTTTGGTTTATTCTGATACCAGAAAGTATCAAGCGTACCTAAATTTTATATTCTATTTGTAACGCAGAACACTTTTAAGTGTTCTGCCCATTATTATCTTCACTCCCGGTATCATCAGCATTCTCTTCCTCATCATCGCTACCCATATTACGGTTTACGATAAAAGCTATGAGAAAGAAAGCAATAATGCCTGTAAAAACAAAGAAAGGGACATACGATGATTTCATAGCACTTGTTTGGTTCAAAACTAAAAAAAAACGATACAATTCAAACCCGGAACCTTACTTTTCTTTGGATTACAGAGCTTTCACTGGAAAGTTTCAGCACTACATATAACAATTCACCCGCCTAAAACCTCCACAAGCCTGATTGCATTTTCAGGACATGCGGAAACACACAAACCGCAATTGAAACAGAGCTCCGGTTTCTCTACAAATGCTTTTCGGTTATCGCTGAATAGCGTTTTTATTTTTCCTAAAAAAGTCAACTCTGAGAACTGCTCTACCGTAATTTGTCTGATCTTAAAAACATCATGAACACAAACATGGGTGCAGA
Source organism: Bacteroidota bacterium (assembly GCA_040387015.1). Taxonomy (GTDB): domain Bacteria; phylum Bacteroidota; class Bacteroidia; order Chitinophagales; family LD1; genus Bog-950. The sequence continues at coordinate 3,904 of JAZKEP010000254.1, read as the reverse complement.
CGCCTTTTGCTTCGCATTTATTAAAGTTAACAATGGGTATGACCTTTGGAAAATCATCCTTAGCGCAATTTGTGTGTGAACCTAAAGCCATCGTTACACAAAGTAACAGCTCATTCGCTATTTGTCAAGATGACTTTAGTCACTTGAAGAGGGATCCTATAAATATGAAGCTGATCTACTGTTTTGAATTCAGCGGATTAAAAAATGCTTCTCCTTCTTCGGTTGTAACCGGGGACTTAATACTGTTGTCTATTCTCGAATAGACAAAAAAGCCAAAGGGATCAGCATCCTTAGAGTATCCTTTTATCAAACGGCTATTCGAAAACTCACCATAGTACATCTCGCCTTTCGTATTATTCAACTCTCCGTATCCTGTTCGCTGTCCGTTCCTGATTGCTCCAAAAAATACTTCCCCTGTTTTGCTTATTGAATAGCCAACACCATTATCAAGCACACCGTCTTTAAACATGCCCAACAGATAGCTTTGGTTTTTATACTTTACTGCACCTACACCGTTTAAGCTATCTAAACTGAACTCACCGCAATATTCATAAGCATCATATTGTATAATAACATTACCCGACACAAACCTATTTTCTCTAAACAAGCCGGAATAGTAATTGCCATTAGCCATAAACAAACCGGTCCCATCAGCTTCACCCTTCTTTTTCTCCCCTTCATATCTTCGTGCATCGTCATAAACTTTCTTCACCTTAAATAAACGCTGGATATCCCTTTCAATCCCAGCTCTTACTTCGGCAACTCTTTCATTAAAAAAGCCTGTTGCACTGTAAAGGGAATCGCGTTGCCGTAACAACTGTGTTCTAAACAATTCCTTTTGTTTCTTTTCCTTAGTCTCTTTGTCCTCGTTCTGCTTCTTAATTTCCGGATGCGTCAGCAAGATGTGTTTAGCTATTTCAATGTGCTTGCGAATTCGCAATTTCGAGACCGGGTCGAGGATCACAACTTTCTCATCAGGCATTTTCAGTTTGTGAAGGATCGGGTAATCACGGATAGTGTCAGCGAATGATAACAAATAATCATATAATTTGGATAGATTGACTGCAGTATCCAGATTACTCAGATTAGTAAATATCAGGCCGCTTTTACCACGGTCATACTCTACGGTATTGGAAGAGGAAGGAAGACCCGCAGGCCGGATGCTGATAAGAATTGATGACTTAATACGGTCATTAGTGAGATAAACTGAATAAAGCAAAGATTTGTCACTATCAAACACTTTGTAAACGGATTGCAGAACATTCTTTTTCAGGACAATCTGAGTGCGGTCATAAAAAATCTGCTGCTCTCCTTCTTTCGCAATTGAAATTTTTCCGGTTAAATAATCCTGCGCAAACAGAGATTGGCAAAATATAAACAAGCCAGCAAGGAGAAACATTCTTTTCATTGCAATTTCAATTTCATCACTCACAATTGGTTCCATCTACTTTAAGAAAACCTCCCGCAGCTGAATAATAGATGTATGGCACAGCTGTAAAAGAATCGCTGCCCTGCACAATAACTAAAGTGAACTTGTATTTCAAACTTCCCGATGGCATCTTCTCCACCAATGTAAGGTTACTAACCACCTCTATCTCAGACGGACCCTCAATAATAATATCACACCCTGAAATCTTTTTACCAATAAGATCTCTGGTAACTTTCGATTCTGTTAACACAAACTCAGATTTAGGTGTTGGAGGGGATGCAACTGTTTCTTTTTTAGGTTCAACAATTACAGGTGTAGCCCTGGCAGGTTTAATTTCAACAGTATCCGTCTTAACTGCAACTGAATCATTAAATACAACCGTGTCAATCACTTCGGGAACAGTTTCCGCTGATTGCAAAAGCACTTCCTGTTGAGAAGATGAAGAAAGCTCAGATGCAGAGGTAGCCTGGCGATTAGTAAAGTAAAAGAAAGTCAATACACTGGTTAATCCTAAAAGTATGACCAACAGAGAAACTATAATTCCTTTTTCATTCTTAGATTTTTGTTTTGGAGCAATAGCTGGCTCGGTATATTCTCTGTCAGAAAACCTATCTTTACTAAGGTTGGCAACTTCTTCTTTCAAACGCTTATTCCCTGCCTCCATCTGAATCAACTCTTCCCTTACCCCTTTCACCAGGTCTATCGTTTCCTTCTGATGTTGAATTGTTTCTTCCTTAACACGCAGCAACTCCTCCTTCAAATTAGACTCCATCCTCTCCAACTCCAATTGTTCCTTTTTCACTCTTTCTTTTTCCAAGCGTTCCAGTTTCAACTTTTCTGATTCCTCAGCCTCGCGTCTCAACTGTTCTTGTTTCATAAACTCTGCCTGCTTTTCCTCCTTTTCCGCCAACTCCTTATCAATACGTTCTTTCTCCTCACGCAGTTTTTCCAAATCATCTGACTGATCAGATAAAAATGTAAATGCAGAAACAAAAAAAGGATTTACCGCTCCGCATTTAATGCAGAACCGCTGGCTAAGTTCAAGTTGGTTGCCACAGGCGCTACAAAACTTCTTCATGATTGCTTGTGTGTATGATTGTAAAGAGGTTGTTTGATAAAATCATACCCTATTTACTTTTCAAAGTAAAATAAAAATTGCTGCCAGAGCCGGGCAAACTTTCCACCCAAATTTCACCTCCATGCATTTCTACAACCCGTTTGCAGATAGCCAGTCCCAGACCATTGCCCGGATAGTCGTCCACCCGGTTAAGCCTCTCAAACGGCTCAAAAATCTTTTGATAATATTTTTTAGAGATACCAATTCCATTGTCGCGCACACAAAAAATCACGTTCCCTTCAAACTTATCATAACCTATATCAATCACGGGTTTCTTCTCTTTTCTATGAAAGAGAATAGCGTTATCTATCAACTGAAACATCAATTTTTCTACTAACTCACGGTCGGCATTCATTTCCGGAAGCTCGGCAAAGCTGATTTCCACTTGCTCTAATTCTATTCTCGCTTTCAGCTGTTTCACTACATCTGCCACCGTTTGTTTCATTGAAATTTTCGAGAGCTGAAACTTGTGGTCATTCAGCGCAATGTAAGTTTTCAAATCGCTGAGGAGCTTGTCCATTCGGCCTGCCGCAGCTTTTGCAAAGCCTGCATACTCAGTTGCTTCCTCATATTTTTTATTACCCAGGTTCTCAGCCACCAACTGCACGTAATTCAAGATAGTGCGCACCGGCTCGCGCAGGTCGTGTGAAGCAAGGTGAAGCACACCTTCGGTGCTGAACATTTCCCCATCGCTGCGTGCCTTAGGCATATTCTGCGCTTGTGGTTCTTCTTTGATGGCAAATACGAGCAGCTGATAAAATTCATCAGCAAGGTTTAATGGCTTCATCGAGAACTTAACCGGCTGCGTTGCCCCATCTGAAAACTTAAGCAACCCGTCCGATTCTTTCTCTGCCAAAAATGACTGAACAGAAATTTCTTCAAAAACATTTTCACCGGTATCAATAAAGTCTTTCAAGGATTTATTCAGAATATCTCCTTGTTTTAATTTCAGTTGTTTCAGCGCTGGCTGGTTTGCCAGAACTATATTTTCTCCTTTCAGCAGCAAAACATTTTCGGCTATGGAATTAAGAAACGAATGAAGAATTACATCTCCTAAAAAGGCAGATGCCTTGTCGCTTTGGGTTTTTACCCGGTCGAGCACAAATAAATTTGCTTCCTCCCCATTCCATTTTAAATCGCTGATGCGAATGTTCACCGAAAATTCTTTACCGGTCTTAAGCTCAATCACTTCCTCCTCTTCCACTTGCCTGTAACCAAGATGATCAGCCAGGTGTTTACGGATTCCTTCTTCACTTAAAATACTATAAGCTTTTGCATTGGCGAAGCGGATAGCATTACGCGAATTTATAACCAGTACCCCGGAATCAATTTTGTTCAGCAGCTTATAAAGAGCCTCC
>JAZKEP010000253.1:0-4112 GCA_040387015.1 Bacteroidota bacterium | reverse complement strand
CAACACCAACAAAAATATTAGTGATTCTACCATTATGCCACAGCACAAAATTACTGGCGGTGGAACCGCTTCCTCCAATCCGATAGCCTTTCGTAATTGTATTAATGTTAATATCGCCCAAATCTACATCCAGATAATGATTAGGAACATGTCCGTTGCCGATTCCTACAGCGCCAGTAGTATAATCAATTCGCATGTTTTCAACTCCATTGGTAATGAATCGTAAGTTGGAATTAGTTCCCGAACCAGTACCTAACCTGTCATCAACAATGGTTCCATTTCCACCTTGCGTCCAAGCCTGTGCAAAGGCATTTTGAGAAAATGTAAAAAGCGCAACGGTTGTTACGCACAAAAGCATGGTTTTGTGATTTGGTTTTTTCATAGTTTTAGGTTTAATAATTAATAATTAATAATTAATTTTTCAAAAAAATGATTGCCAGCGGAAACTATTTTTAGAAAATAAATTCCTTTTGGAAGGTTTTTAGTGCTAATGACATTTTGATATTCGGTTGAGCTTTCTATCCTTTTAATTTCATTTCCATAAGTATCGTACAATGCCAAAGAAAAATTCTGGTATGCAGTTCCCAAACGGAGGATAAAATAATCGGAAGCTGGGTTAGGATAAATTCTAATCTGTATCTTTTCTAAATTATCCGTGCTATTGGTTATATCACAAGAACATTTTGCGGAATCAATAGAAACACACACATCATCAATAAAATACCAAGAGCAGGTGTCCCACGCTCCTGTAATATTTTGCGTTCTTAGAATATCGGTATGTGCATCATCGAAAAAATTTCCAATGCAGATGTATTCATAAGATGAATCTGCAATAAGCCATCCCGCGACAGTAGTCCAGTTAACTGTATCGGTAATTACAGTATCGCTATATATATGAGCAAAATTATTTACGGGAGGAGGATAAGTTATGTCGGCCATTGTGCTCAGCAACAAACCGGTTTTACTCGAAGCAAATGAACATTCAGGATTAGGCTGACGTAAGTTCATTTTAAAAGCGACATAATATTGTTGCCCTACTATTAAAGGCGATTTTAGTTTTATCGTAATAAATTCTCTCGTATCATAAATAGTGTTGAAAAATCTATTCATCCAGGGAATTATTGCTGCATAGGCATTTCCAGTGGCAGGATTTTGGAAAGCACTAGTATATCTTTGAGGCACCATTGTGTAGCCCCCACAGTTAAAAAAGTAATCAGGGGAGCTATGTCCAACGTTGCAAGAACCCCAACTACTTGCACAATGAATTTCACCTAACAAACCATCAGGGCAACACATGGTGTCTTCGAATGAGCAATTCGGCACCAAATTCTGCCCGCTTAAAAACAAACCTGATAAAACAAGAGAAGCAACTAAAAGATAAACTTTTTTCATGGTGTTAGTTTAATCTACCCTGCCAAACAATGCCCCTAAAAAACAAAAACTGCTACGTGTGTTCGCCTGCAACAGGCGGTGTCCTAACAAAAAGAGATAAATACTTTCAATTAAAAGAATTTCGCAGCTAATCTTTTTGTAATTAATTACAACCCTTTCCTTGTTGCCTTCTCATCGTGCATATAGTTCTCCACTCGTGCTCCCATTTTCCCATTCTCAAATTCTCAAATCGTCTAATTGTCTAATCGTCAAATTCTCCCATTCTCAAATCCCTCCTCTTGTTTTTTTAATTTTTACGGGCTATTTTGTATTGACATTAATTTTTGATTCAGCGCAACCACGTGCGTTATGGAACAAGATGAAATCATTATCATAAACGGTCACCCCTTCGACCCCATCGAGGTAAAAACCACCTTCCTGGTTGTTTTCGGTTTGAAAAACGAACTGATAGTGCGCTATATTGGTGGCGACCTCAACGATATTAAAAGGCTGAAGACCAAACTTCAAATCAAGTTCGATGCCTGCAGTTCGCCTGTTATGGTTTATAAAGCCCTGAAAGCCGGCTTCGATCATAAAGGCTGCTATAAAGGCGTTCCGGTATTTACCGAAAAAGAAGGCAAACGGCTAAAAGCAATTGCCCCCTGGGTAAACCTGCACTACCGGCAAGCTGCTAACACCCTCTTTTCCTGTGTTGAACTTTAGTTAAACTAAAGTTCTATTACCCCTAAAACCTCTCTCTAACTTTGTGTTCAGTTCTTTGAAACACAGAAAATCCTTGCAAAACCGCAGTCAGTCTCTGCAAAAGGGTAGTTAGTCTTTGCAAAACACCAGTCAGTCTCTGCGAAAGTGTAGTCAGTCTTTGCAAAACCATAGTCAGCCTTTGCAAACGCACGGCAAATCATTGCAAACGCGCGGGCAGTCTTTGCGGTGCTTAGGCAGTCTCTGCAAAAACATAATCAGTCTTTGCAGTGCACAGCGGCAGTCTTTGCAAAACGGAAGGCAGTCCCTGCAAAAACGAGGTCAGTCTTTGCAAAAGTGCAGGCAATCCTTGCAAAAGAGCGGGCAGTCTTTACAGCCCTTTGGCAGACCTTGCAATCCATTTCGGCAGTCTTTGCAAAATCATTGTCAGTCCCTGCAAAACTACTGTCAGTCTTTGCAAAAGAGCTGGTAGTCCTTGCAAAGACGGGTAAAACCGCTGCAAAAGCGTGGGCAGTCTTTGCAAGCTCGTATTCAATTGTAAATATTTCTTAACCGTTAAATACAACCAACATGAAAAAGTTCATTAGCAACAGTATCAACATGATACGCACCGTACTCAACTATCTTACAGGCAATCCAACGCCCACATCAGGTATTCCCGCTTTCGCAACCGCCAAAACAACCGTTACAAACAAACTCGTCCTTATCGATTCTCTAAACGAGATTATTCTCGGCAATTCCGTTGGTACCACCCTCGATACTAACCTCATTCGCGCTGCCATGTCCGATATGGCCTTCCATATAGGTAGTTCGGTAGCCGCTTATGCTGCTTCCGCAAATAACAATACCCTCCGCCTCGAAGTCAATTTCTCCCGCCCGGCTTTCAACCGCTTAAAAAAAGATGAAGTAGACGACATCTGTCAGCTCATTCACGACCGTGGCAACACACACATTGCTGCTGCCGGAGCTTTCGGCTGCGATGCTGCCAATATCACCGACCTCCAAACTGCCATCGACCTCTACCGTACCTCCGTTCAAAATCCTCGGCAGGCAATCATCTCCAAAACCGATGCTATCGATAATGTTACCCTCTTGGTCAAAGAAATAAAGGACAACTACTTCAAGCTCCAAATGGATAAAATGGTCAATACTGTAATTGCGGCTGAACCTCAATTTGTAAAATCATATTTCCTGGCCCGCGAAATCATTGATTTAGGCGTTACCCATACCAAAATTCGCGGCACCGTTAAAGACGATGGCGATGTACCGCTCAGTGGGGTTAACTTCGAACTGCGAAATGCCATTACCAATGAACTGTTTGCTCAAACACTTTCCAAAGCCAAGGGTATTTACTCCATCTCTCCCGTCATTCCCGGTGACTATAACCTCACTTGGTCCTTCAATGGCTACCAAACCATCATCGAAAACAACGTTCATTTCAGTGCCGGTAAAGAACTCAAGCGTAACATTGTTATGCAGCTCGTTTCAGGCATCACCATCATCCGCGAAGGCGACATCCCTTCCCCCGGTCAGGTACCTATCAACCTAATAGGAGTCAACGGCACTCCCGCCTCTATGGTCACCATTGAAGTAACAGGCCCCGCAGGCGTGCGCTTTGGTGCAGTAGCCAACGAAATTGATCCACCGGGCCCCATACACTTCGATAAAGAAACAGGCTCCATTACCATGACGCTCGATATGTTTATTGAACTTTGCGGTTTCGGCCCCGGCCTTAATATTCTCGTGGCGCAAAACATCGGCATGGTGCTTACACATTACAAACTCACTTTCACGAATCTGGAACCCTAAAGGAGTTTACCTCCAAGCGTAGTTAAGGGCATTCGGGCGCAGCTTAATCGCTGCGCTCTTTTTTTTGCCGTTTCGGGCAATGCAAACGCAAGAGCGGGAATTTTTTTTGAAAACATTTTTTTGGGGTGGGGGATTTGGGCCCGAAAGAAGAAAGGATTTGGAGTAAAGGATTGGAGCGAAATCCTTTTTAATAAAAGAGGGCTATTGACTTC
>JAZKEP010000252.1:0-23410 GCA_040387015.1 Bacteroidota bacterium | reverse complement strand
GAAGCGGAAGTAAAAGCTCGTGTAAAGCAAGTGAATGCAATGCAATTATTTTCTGCTTTGCAAAGCAGGCTTATAAAAACAAAAGCGCCCCGAAATCTCTCGGGGCGCTTTATATCTATGGGAAGAAATGCAGGCAGGGTTTTACTTTATCATTGCCTTGCCGTAATAGCTGGCGGTTTCGGTCTGCAGCTTGTAAATAATCATTCCTTTCGCATTACCTGCGGCATTGAATTCTGCTTTTTGCAGTTCACTGGCTTTGACAGCGCCTTCAAACAATACGGCTAAGCGTTGCCCTGCTACATTGAATACTTCAAGCCTTGCTCCGGAGCTTTGCGGAAGTGTAAACTCAATGTTCAGTTTATCGCTAAACGGATTGGGATAGGCAGCCAGTTTTACTTCTGTTAGGGGCACATCTTCCATCATCGGAATTTCGGACTCGTCTGTTTTAGCCGAAGCACTGCAAGGCCCCAGGTAATCGCCTGCGCTGCTTCTGAGAAGTTTTTGCACGGCATTTTTATCTACGCAAATCTGTACCCATGGATTGGTACTGCTGCCAGTTTTGTGGCATACGGTAACCTTTTTAGGCCCTGAGTTGCCTGCAAAGCATCGAACATCTAAGGCATCGATATTAAAGCAATCGCTGCCGGTGCATCCGCCTTGGTCGGTTACTGTAACGCACACCGTGGCCGGAGCCATGAGCTGGGCACTGATGGTGTTGCTGCCGCTGCAAGCCGGATAAGGCGCAGAGGAAGCGGGCGTTCCTGTTCCGGGGCAATTGTTATTTACGCAAGTTCCGCCTGAGAAAGATTCATCGCCATTATTGCTGTAAACGTTGCACATTAAATCGCGGCTCATGGACCATGAATAAGTATATATACCATTCGGTGCGCCTGAAGGCTGGGCAGTGCGCGTTACCGTTTGTTGCGGAGCATAGCCGTAGAAGCTGGTTGCATCGGCTCCTAAGTTGATGGCTGCTTTACAAGCATAAACCCTTATTGGAATAGTGCAACTTGTTGATTTACCACAATCATCGGTAACGGTAAAAGTTAGCGGGTACACTCCAATATCGGCCATTGCCGGTGTCCAGCTAAAGGTGGTGCTTACCGGATTAGCGCCTACGGGTAAGGCGGGTGTGAAGCTGGCGCCCGAAGGCTGACCCGCTACACTTAAGGTAACTACATCGGCAGCATTGGCATCGGATGCGCTGACGGTAAATGATTTTGATTTACCCACGCCAATATAAATGGTATCGCCACAGGTTGGAGTAGGCGATGTAAACACTGGAGCGTAGAACCCTTCATCAACCACGCCATTGCAGTTGTTGTCTGCACCATCGCAAGTTTCTTTAGCTCCGGGGTTAATAGCGGGGTTGTTGTCGTTGCAATCGGTAGCGCAGGTGTATCCGTCACCATCGGCATCGTCACTTAGACCATCGCAATTGTTATCCTTTCCGTCACATAGTTCCGGTGCGCCCGGATAAATAGCTGCATCATTATCCGCGCAATCACCCGGTACCGTTGCATAGCCGGCCACTGGGGGGCAACCGTAAAAAGCAGGATAAGGGCCGGTAACCAAGCCATAGCCATCGCCATCACCATCCTGCCAGAACGGCACCAAATTTCCTGAGTTATAAGAGATATTCCGATCGGTTAAGCCATCGCAATCGTTATCAATTCCATCACATAACTCCAAGGCGCCATAGTGAATATCCGGATTTGTATCATCACAGTCGTCATAGCATGATTTGTACCCGTCACCATCCTGGTCGAATCCTTCATCAATTAAGCCATTGCAGTTATTGTCAAAAGCTGCAATAAATTCGCATTCCTCCGCAACACCCGGATTGATAAGCGGGTTGCGGTCATTGCAATCATCGCCATTAGCTACCCAACCATCGGGTGCCTCATGACAGGTATAAACATCCGATAAAAAATATCCATAACCATCCTCGTCATAATCTAAATAATAGGAGTAGTATGGCAAGGCATCATCTATATCTAAATTACAATCGTTGTCCTTGTCATCACAAATTTCTGTAGCTCCGGTGTAAACGCTAGGGTCGGCATCATCGCAATCGCCAAAGCAAGAGAAAACTCCATCACCATCCATATCGAAGCCTTCGTTATTAGCACCGTCACAGTTGTTATCGCGATTATCACATTCTTCAGCTATTGAGGGATTAGTATAGAAATCATTATCGTTACAATCGCCTCCGCACATGCTGTATCCATCATGATCATTATCAGCATCGTTGTAGTCGGCATTGCCGCTGCAGTCATTATCTAATACTGCGTCACATAATTCAGGTGCTCCGGGATAGACATCGCTATTGCCATCATTGCAATCGCCTGCACAGGTGGTGTATCCATCGCCATCGGCATCGAGACATGCCGGACAACCCTCATCAATAGTACCATCGCAATTATTATCAAGGCCATCGCAGATTTCGGTGGTTGGAATACAAGGAGAGCCGCAGGTGGCCGATAAATCAAACGTTCCCGCTTCAGTTCCAAAACCGTCAATCCGAATATAATAAGTAACTCCCGCGCTGCCGAAAAAAGTTACCTGCGATTGCAAACCGCAATAATCGTCATTGGCTACAAGACAACTGCCATAGGAACCGCAAGTGGTATGAACCAATATCTCGGTATCGAAAGATGAGTTGTTGCAAGTACTTAGTGTTACGGTATTTCCCGTCCCGACTAATCTGTAGAATACATCAGGGCTCGCATTATTGTCTAATAACCCACATCCGAAAGCCATGTTACTTTGTGCCCCAACAGTAGTTCCTGATATCGTTTGACCACATTCAATAGGGGTCGGATTCGAACAGTTGTCATTAGGCAGGCAAAACTCATCAACCTGACTATTGCAGTCGTTATCCAAACCATCGCCACAAATTTCTGAAGCTGAGTAATTCGCATTGCCTGCAAAATAATTAGCAGCAGTACACGAAAGCCAACTACCGCTTACACATTGATTAGCCGATTTCATTGTACCTGAACAAACTCCGTCCTGGTCTTCACAATATGCCAAAAGCAAGGATGCATCCAACGCATCAATGAGGCCATCGCAGTCATTATCAATTCCATCGCAAATTTCCGGGCTTGGATAAATGCAGGAGCCATCATCCTCACAAACAAACTCATCATAGTTGCAGGCAGTGGGATCTGAACATCCTACAACTTCACATGGTTCTCCATAATCACAAGTGCCATCGTCACAATCGGCCGATGTTGCAGGATTGTAATTGGTCGCGGCAGGATCGGAACATCCGGGAATACATTCCGTGCAACTCATAGGAATACCATCACAATTTCCATCCACTCCGCATTCTAATTCCTCTGCACCAGGATAAGTAAGCTGGTTTTCATCATCGCAATCACCACCTAACTGAGCAGCACTTAATCCGGGACAGTCATAAAAATCGGGAGTGGTGCTGCTGCCATAACCATCGCTGTCGTTATCATTAAAATAGCCAATTAGATTATTGCTGACAGGTACCACGGCTAAGGCGTTGTTGGTGATGGAGCCACCGGTTTGTATCACTTCGCCTATAGCTCCATTGCCTCCTTCCACTTCTAGGGGCAAACCGTTTCCTCCATTGCCTACCGCACCGGCTATACCACCACTAAAAGCAATGGCAGAGGTGCCATTTATAGTCGAGTTATCTCCCCAAATGCCGTAAACAGAACCTGCGGCACCACCGCCACCGCCCCCACTGTTACCGCCTGCGCCACCCTGGCCACCAGCGCCTCCGGCCCCGGTACCCACCCCTAATCCTCCTATACCACCTTCTCCACCTTCACCGCCTAATCCTGATTTTCCCCCACTGCCCCCATTGCCACCGGCACCTAAAATGATTTGACAGTTTATAAATGAACAGGTTGAGGAAAGCATAAACACTGCCACACTATTACCTCCTGAACTTCCCCCTGTTCCCCCATCCAAGGACTTAACACCTCCCGAACCTCCACCTCCACCACCTGCTCCATACGAATCGGTTCCTACGTCACAACCACCCGAGCCACCCCCGCCACCTCCGCCTGTGCCATCTTCGCCAATATTGCCGCTCACTCCTGTTGTTGCTTCCCAAAATAATCCTGTAAGGGAGGCCGAAGTAACTGCGCCTGCACCTCCGGTGCCATGAACAGTAGTTCCATCATAACCATCGATACCCGCCTCGCAGTAGTCACGACCTCGTCCCCCTGATCCACCGTCACCATAGCCATTATTTATAAAGGTAGCCGCTTCAGTGCCGCCCAAACCATCGGTGGCATCAAAATCTAAACTAAAAATTCCGCAATTTGTATCCATGCGACCACCTCTTCCGCCTGAGCCTCCATTTGCTGCGGGCTTGCCCGGCAGGCTGCCACCTGCACCTCCAAGACCTGAGGTGCTTGAGTTACAAGTCGTATCATACTCAGCAGAAATACCACCGTTGGCACCATCCATCCCCAGTGTATCGTTATCGGTGCCATCAGTACCCGGAGCACCGTTTGCTCCTATGCCTCCACGTATAGTAACCCGCTGAAGCTGTAAGGCTGAACTATTGGAAATATGAATGCCATAGGAACTCTTTCCTGGTGTAATGGCATCAGGCCCCACAATGGTTAGGTCTGAAAGAACCGTAGGAGTATTGATGTTGGTACCGATCATGGCAAAATATTCTCCATTGCCTCCCAGGCCGCCTGTAATAGTGGTAGTTCCGTTTCTTACCCAACCGGCATCAAAACCGCCCCAAAGACTAATGTCATTTACCAGCACAACTATCTCTTGATAACTACCAATTCCAATACGCACATTTTTATATCCTTCGGTTTGTGCTCTTGCTATTCCGTAATTCAAAGTAGCGCATGGGCTGTTTTCAGCACCGCAGCCGGTGTTATCGTTGCCACTGGTGGCTACATGAATAATGTCGGCACAACTGCTGCAACCTTCGTCAACAGTGCCATTACAGTTATTATCTATTCCATCGCCACATATTTCACTACTGCTGTAATTAGCATTCGCTGAATAATTAGCATCGGTACATGCCTGCCATAAACCGCTAACACATTGAGATGGAGATTTGTAGATGCCCTGACAGGCTCCCTGCTGGTTTTCGCAAAGTTGTAATTGCAGGCCAGGGTCATCACCATCTATCAATGTATTGCAATTATCGTCTATGCCATTACATACTTCAAGTATTCCCGGATTTAGTGCAGCGTTGCCGTCATGGCAGTCGCCAGCTACAGCTACATAATTTGCAGGTTGACTACAGGATTGCGTTGATACAGACACCCTCCCATAACCGTCCCCATCAGAATCATAATACCAGGTAGTAAGAGGGCAGGAAGGAATACAGGTTAACAATAAGATATAATTACCTGTGTGGAATACGGCACCATGCACAAGAATGTAATACGTGGTTCCTATTTCAGAAGAGAATGTAACGGTGCTGCTGAAAGTGCTGCTTCCACAATTAGGGTCATTATCATTACAGTCAATATAAGTTAAGCTGTCGCAGTTATCTCCTGAGAAAACAGAGATTTGAGTATCATAGTCGGTCATGGCTCCGCAGGTACTAGCTGTAACTACATCACCGGTACCGGTAAACTTACACCAGACACCCGGAGCTGTCCCGCTTTGGCAATAAACAAAATCGTTCGTAGCAAACGCGGTAGAGCCCCCCACTGGAGCACCACACAAAATAGGGCTTGCCATGTAGCAAATGTCGGTTCCCCCTGCCTTTGTTTCTTTATTAAATACCAATACAAGAAAAAGAAGAGTAAGAAGAGTAAATAGGCGTAATGTCTTATGCTGTATAGCAGAGAGTAAACTTGTTCCCATAATTTATTGTGTTAGATGTGTAAAGTAAACAGGTCTGAAATAAATTCAGCGTTAGTTCCTGAAATCAGCAGCAAAATAGGCCATATTCTGGTGCAATACAAGCAATGTGGAAAAATTAGAGGGTTGATTTGATCAGCATGAGCAAAGGTAAAGTCTATACTTCAATATGGCTATAGTTTCACAGACTTCTATCACTTAGTTTGAGGCTGTCAACTTATTTAGGACGATACATTTAGCATGGGACTGAAATGTAAAGAGGTGTTTCATTAAGTTTGCCTTACCTTTTATCTCCCACCCAGTTGTATAGGGATTTTGGTTTTTACAAACTCATGTGTGGCCAGTCGGGAGATTATTTTGCCCGCCTCATCAATAAGCACAAAAGCTGGAGTGGAGCTAACCACATATTTCATGTTATACGTGTTGTCGGTATCGGTTACATTGACCCAGCCGTTTCCGGTGTGCTCCTTAATAAAAGCGAGCCACTCATCGCGGTTGGCATCGGAGCCGACAGTAAATATTTTTAGCCCTTTGTCTTTATATATATCCCACAATGGAACCAGTTGCGGAAGCAGTTCCTTGCAGTGTGAGCAGCCGGGGCTGTAAAAGATAAGCAGTGTCAGCTTTGCCGAAGCCACAGTTTGGCTTAGCTTCTGAACCGCTCCGGCAGTATCTCTAAGTTGCACATCAACAAAAGGGTTACCCGTCAGGCATTTGGTTATTCGCTCCAACCTCGACTTGATAATCAGCTGCACCATTTTATCGGGGTTGGCTTGAGCCCATTCTCCATATTTTTTTAGCATGACCTCCTCGTGGCGCTTAAACAAAAGGTCGTACAGAATAAGCTGAAGGCGCTTGGCAGCATCAGTGTTTTTGGAAGCAAGAAGCAAAAGCCTTTCGAAGGGAGCGAAGGAAGTGTCGTTCTTGTCGCGCACAAAGTCCATATAATTAGTTAGCAGCCGAGGAGCAAGGAAAGTGTTATAGAGATACGGATCGGCAAAGCATTCGCGGTGTATAAATTTTTCGCGCAGGGCAGTAATGGTGGTCAGGTCCTCCGCGGCAAGCCGGTCGGCTGCAATGAGATGCCCGGTAGTAAAAGTGCCGGGGTGTTGTTTGGCAACCATGGCAATCTGCTTTTGATAATCGCTCATGAGCCGATGAAACTCCTTAAACACTTTTTTATCGCCCAGATCCTGTGTCTTGAAAGTATCCAGGTCTGCTTTAAGTTGTTTACGAAGCGCATAAAAATGTTTGTAGGCATCATTTTCGGGTGAGTTTATTACTTCGCCCTGCTTTTCGGTTTTAGTTGTGCAGCTTATTTGAAGCAGGTAATTCTTTTGGTTACCGGTTGCAATAAAGTCATACATGTATTTTCCGTCTCTGAAAACGATCTCACCGGCTTCCTCCACCAACATGCGGTAAGTAAACTCCCCTTTTGCATTTACAGGTACCCGCCCTACATCGGCTGCCGGATTATTATACTTGGTAATAAATACATAAGCAGGTTTGGCGCAGCTATCCGGAAATTTTCCTTGTATATCTATGCTGTCGGCAAAGGTTTCGTAACCCGGTGCTGCCTGCAATGCAACCGTTTGAATGAGTAAGGTGAAAATGAAAACTATACGTGCGAAACGTTTCATAAAAAACTCTTAATAGGCAATGATAAAAATTATCTCTCATGCGGTTTGCTAACTTTTGTGATTTCGTTTTAGCTTTCGATAGACTTTATTTGTTCCCAAGCAGCCTTCAAAATCCTGTTGCTTAATCTTTTATCTTCAAAAGTTGAGTATTTTCATCGCTTCATACTTGTTTCTTCAGCCGCAGGGCATTAATAAAGGACTAACCGCAGGTTGCTAATGAGTAAGATTAATAGCTTATCCTTCCTTTCAAAACATTTTCCTGCCAAATATTTGGAACTCTGTTAGTAAATTCTACTTTTGCGTTCCCTTTTTAAAACCGGACGGTTGGGAATCGTCCAAAAACTTTTATAATGAGCCAAACAAAATACTCTCCGCGCCTCGCGAAGCGTTTCAAAGATGAGATTGCGCCTATAATGATGAAGAAGTTCAATTACACTTCTGTCATGCAGGTTCCGCGTTTACAAAAGATATGTTTAAATCAGGGCGTTAATGGCGCCACTTCCGATAAAAAATTGGTTGATATAGCTGTCAACGAAATGACCGCCATTGCCGGACAAAAGGCAGTTGCGTCTGTTGCGCGTATGGCTATTTCTAATTTCAAGCTTCGTGAAGGAATGCCTATCGGCTGCCGTGTTACTTTGCGTGCAGAGCGAATGTTCGAATTTCTGGACCGTCTTGTTTCTGTTTCCTTACCACGTGTTCGTGACTTTAAAGGAATCAACAATAAAGGCTTTGATGGCAGAGGTAATTATACTCTTGGTATTAAGGAGCAAATCATTTTCCCTGAAATGGAAATTGATAAGGTAACAAGAATCAACGGTATGGATATTACGTTTGTTACTTCAGCAAAAACAGACGAAGAAGCCTATGCACTTTTAGAAGCATTCGGCATGCCTTTCAAAAAAGATACAACTAACAATACGAATAATTAAACATGGCAAAGAAATCAGTTGAAGCACGTCAGCGCAAAAGAGAAGCACTTGTAAAAAAGTTTGCTGAGAAGCGGAAGGCATTAAAAGAGGCAGGCGATTGGGCAGGTCTTGATAAACTACCGAAGAATAGTTCTAAGGTAAGACTTCGCAACCGTTGCGCCCTTACAGGCAGAGGGAGAGGATATGTTCGTATGTTCGGTGTTTCGCGTATCAAATTCCGCGACCTGGCTACCGAAGGTAAAATTCCGGGAATCACAAAATCAAGCTGGTAAACTCAATTAACTAATAACTCTTTAACTATATCCAATGACAGATCCTATTTCAGATTTTCTTACCAGAGTAAGAAACGCTCAGCAAGCCGGTCACCGCTTAGTGGAGATTCCTGCTTCGAAAACCAAGAAAAGAATTACCGAGATCCTTTACGATCACGGTTATATTCTTAAATATAAGTTCGAAGATACAGCTGACAATCAAGGAGTAATCAAAATAGCTCTTAAATATGATGCTACAACTAAGGCTCCTGTTATTAAGAACCTGAAGAGGATTTCTACTCCAGGGCTTCGTCAATATCGCGGCACAACTGAGTTGCCAAGAGTATTAAGTGGTTTAGGTATCGCTATAGTTTCTACTTCAAAAGGTGTAATGACCGAGAAAGAAGCAAGAGGAAAAGGAATTGGCGGAGAAGTATTGTGCGAAGTATTCTAATAAACTGTATTCCGATAACCATTAACTAATAACGATTAACTCAATTATATGTCACGAATAGGAAAAGCCCCCATCACCGTTCCCAAAGCAGTTACGGTTGAAGTAATGAGCGGCAATGTGGTAAAAGTGAAAGGTCCGAAAGGAGAAATGTTTCAGGCAGTTGACCGCGATATTACTATAAAAGTAGATGGCGAAACATTATCTGTAGAAAGACCGACAGAACAGAAGCGTCACAAAGCACTTCACGGAACATATCGCGCTTTATTAGGCAATATGATTAAAGGAGTTTCTGACGGGTTCAAATCAGAGTTGGAACTGGTAGGGGTAGGTTATCGTGCCACTGTTGCAAAGCAGGTTCTTGAATTGCAGGTTGGTTACTCTCACCCGGTAGTAGTTTTATTGCCAGGCGAAATCAAAGCATCAGCAAAACAGGATAAAGGGCAGAATCCAATCATTACTTTGGAATCATTCGACAAAGATTTGCTTGGATTGGTTTGTGCTAAAATCCGCACTATCAGAAAGACTGAGCCATACAAAGGAAAAGGTATCAAGTTTGTGGGTGAGCAATTGAGAAGAAAAGCAGGTAAGAGCGCTGCTAAGAAATAGTATTAAGTAACCAGATAAAACATTCATCTTTTAAATAAGACTAAGATGGCAGCAACTAAAGAAGAAAGAAGAAAAAAAATCAGAAGCAGAATTCGCGGTAAAATACGCGGCACTGCCGAAAGACCAAGATTGAGCGTATACCGTAGCAATAAGGAAATGTATGCCCAGTTGATAAATGATGACAGCGGAACTACCGTTGCAGCAGCATCTACCCGCGATAAGGATTTTGCCCGTAGCGGAAATAAGCTCGAGCAAAGTAAAAGCGTAGGCGCTGCCATTGCTGCAAAAGCGTCTGAGAAGGGTGTAAGTATTGTTGTGTTCGATCGCGGTGGTTACCTGTATCACGGAAGAGTGAAAGCTGTAGCAGAAGGCGCACGTGAAGGTGGATTGAAATTTTAATTGATAAATCTTTAAGCTAAATAAATGGAAAAGGTAAACGTTCAAAAATTCAAAGCGAGCGAACTTGAATTGAAAGAAAAAGTAGTAAACATTCGCAGAGTAACTAAAGTTACTAAGGGCGGAAGAACTTTTACTTTCTCGGCTACAGTTGTTGTAGGAAACGGCAATGGCATTGTAGGTGAAGGTCTTGGTAAAGCAAGAGAAGTACAGGAAGCTATTCAGAAAGCTATTGATGATGCTAAGAAGAACTTAGTGAGCGTTCCCGTTTTCAAAGGAACTATTCCTCACGTTCAGTTCGGAAAGTTCGGAGCTGCCCGTGTTATGTTGCGTCCTGCTTCACACGGAACAGGTGTAATTGCCGGAGGTTCTATGCGTGCGGTATTGGAGAGCGTTGGTATTAAGGATGTATTGGCTAAATCACAAGGTGGAGCAAACCCGGCTAACGTAATTAAAGCAACTTTAGATGCATTGAGCAAATTGCGCGATCCTTATACTGTTTCAAGAAACAGAGGTGTAGCAATGGATAAAGTTTTCAAAGGTTAATTGTAAATCCAGATCAATAAAAAAATCATGGGAAAGATAAGAGTTACGAAAATTAAGAGCGTTATTGAAAAAGATGAGCGTCAGAAAAGAACAATTCGTGCTTTGGGTTTAAATAAGATAAGCTCCAGCAATGAATTGGAAAATAGTCCTTCTGTTGCAGGAATGATTCGCAAAGTTCAGCATTTAGTTAAGGTAGAAAACATTTAATCCCGATCGGGACTAATCATAACGGTAAACGAAAGTACAATGGAATTACATAATTTAAAGCCTGCAGCAGGTTCTACAGCAACAAAGAGAAGAAGAGGAAGAGGACAAGGTTCTACCGATGGGGGAACTTCTGCAAGAGGCCACAAAGGAGCACAGTCCCGTTCAGGATACAAGCAGAAGCTTGGTTTTGAAGGAGGTCAAATGCCATTACAGAGAAGAATGCCGAAAATCGGGTTTAAGAACTTCGGACGCGTTGCTTATTCTGCTTTGAATCTAGAAAAAATTCAACACATCATTGACGAATATAAGTTGAAGGAAATTACTGTAGAGAATCTTCGCGAGAATGGGTTGCTTCCTAAAAGAGCTTTAATAAAAGTTCTCGGCAGCGGTGAACTGATAACCAAAGTGAACGTATCGGTTCATGCTATCAGCGAATCAGCTAAAGCAAAAATAGAAAGCCTCGGAGGAACCGTAACTATCGTGAAAAAGTAACCATTCAAAAACATAGAGAGTCCCGAAACGTTCGGGACTTTTTCACTTACAACATAGCATGAAACTATTTCAAAAACTAAAAGAGATTTGGAGCATTGAAGAACTTCGTCAAAGAATTCTTCTTACGCTGGGTCTTATTGTGATTTATCGTTTAGGAACCTATATAGTGCTTCCTGGTATTGACCCCACGGCACTTGAGAATGTTCAGTCGCAAGGAAGCAGCGGTATCCTGGGGCTGGTAAACTTGTTTGCGGGAGGTGCGTTTGCACGTGCATCCATTTTTGCATTGGGTATTATGCCTTATATCTCGGCATCTATTGCTATTCAGTTGTTGACCTTAGCTATTCCTTATTTCCAGAAGTTGCAGAAGGAAGGCGAGAGTGGAAGAAGAGAGTTGAACCAGTACACCCGTTTACTGACTATCGTGGTAACAGGTTTTCAGGCGGCTGGCTATGTAGTTTATCTGCGCAATGCGGATGCTTCTGCTGTTATTCCTTCTCTATCTCCGATTTTGTTTACGATTTCAACTGTTGTTGTTTTAACTGCGGGAACCTTATTTGTAATGTGGATGGGAGAGAAGATTACTGACAAAGGTATTGGTAATGGTATTTCACTCATTATTATGATTGGTATTCTTGCCCGTTTCCCTGGTTCAATACTTGAAGAGTTTTTGTCACGCATGTCTAAGGGAGGGTTGATTGCTTTTGTAATTGAAATGGCATTCTTGTTAATAGTAATCGGAGCTTGTATATTGTTGATTCAGGGAACAAGAAGGATTCCGGTTCAATATGCAAAAAGAAACATTGTGCAGGGTGGCAAAATGATGCAGGCGGGTGGTGTTCGCCAATATCTTCCACTTAAGTTGAATGCTTCCGGGGTTATGCCTATCATATTTGCACAGGCAATTATGTTTTTACCGGCAACTGTGGCTCAGTTCATCCCAGGCTTTGATGCTAACAGCAGTTTTCTAATTGCTTTTAATGATATTAAATCAGTTCCATACAATACCACTTACTTTATTTTGATTGTAGCGTTTACCTATTTTTATACCGCTTTGATTGTGAACCCAACACAGATTGCGGATGATTTGAAGCGCAACAGTGGTTTCATTCCAGGTGTGAAGCCAGGTAAGAAAACTGAAGAGTTTATTGATGCAGTTATTTCAAGAATTACACTTCCGGGTGCTGTTTTCTTAGGCATCGTAGCTATTCTTCCTGCTATAGTTATGATTTTTGATGTAAATCAGGGCTTTGCTTTATTCTTTGGAGGCAGCTCTATTCTGATTATGGTAGGAGTAGTTCTAGATACACTTGCGACTATCGAAACATATTTGCTTAATCGCCATTATGATGGTTTAACTGCGTCAGGCAGAATAAAGGGAAGACAGGGGCTGGCTACAGCAGGAATGTGACAACCATGAACGATTGAATTATGTAATTGAAATTGGTTTTCTTCGGAAAACCAATTTTTGTTTTTAGCAGTTTCATTAACACTTGCGCACTTTTAATATGGCTATTAAAATAAAATCTTCTGAAGAAATAGAAATCATCCGCAATAACTGCCTATTGCTTTCTAAGACTTTAGGTGAAATAGCGAAACTAATCAAGGCGGGAACCAACGGCCTGGCATTGGATAAGTTTGCTGATGAGTATATCTGCGATCATGGCGGAAAACCTTCTTTTAAAGGATACGGTGGTTTCCCTAATGCTCTTTGTATTTCCATGAATGATGAAGTAGTACATGGTATACCTACCAGTAAGGAATATAAAGATGGTGATATTGTGTCGGTGGATTGCGGGGTTTTTATGAATGGTTATCATGGAGACATGGCCTACACCTTCGGTATCGGGAAAGTGAAACCAGAGAACATTAAATTAATGCAGGTGACCAAAGAATCACTATATCTTGGTATCGAACAGGCTATAGCCGGGAAAAGGACAGGAGATATTGGTTTTTCAGTTCAGGAATACTGCGAACGAAAAAATCCCTATAAATGTGTTCGTGAATTAGTTGGCCATGGAGTTGGTAAAACACTTCATGAAGACCCTCAGGTACCAAATTTCGGTAGGAAAGGAGATGGCGCCAAACTTCCCGAAAACTGTGTTATTGCTATTGAACCGATGGTAAACCTAGGTAAAAAGGATGTTTACACTAAGCGCGATAAGTGGACTATTGCAACTCAGGATGGAGCCCCTTCAGC
This sequence comes from Bacteroidota bacterium, assembly GCA_040387015.1. Classification (GTDB taxonomy): domain Bacteria; phylum Bacteroidota; class Bacteroidia; order Chitinophagales; family LD1; genus Bog-950. The sequence continues at coordinate 9,857 of JAZKEP010000252.1, read as the reverse complement.
TCACTTTGAGCATACTGTATTGGTAAAGTTCCACAAAGCTGAAATTCTGACTTCTTTTGAATGGATTGAAGGTGCGGTGAAAGAGAATCCGGATTTGGTCAAGGTATAAGGTAGCTGACATTTTATGCTTCGGTTCAGCTATAATGTAGGCCACTACATGCTTAAACTTTTTCCTGTCCAAATATTTGGAACTCTGTTGGTAACTGTTATTTTTGCGTTCCCTTTTTAGGAGGTAGTCTGTTTAAGTAGCAGATTTAAGTGGTAGAATTCAAGAATTTGAATGGCAAAACAAGACCTGATTAAGCAAGACGGAACAATTTTAGAAGCATTAAGTAATGCTATGTTTCGGGTGAAATTAGAGAACGGACACGAACTCATTGCTCACATATCAGGAAAGATGAGAATGAATTATATCAAAATTCTGCCAGGCGATAAAGTGCAGATGGAAATTAGTCCCTATGATTTGAATAAAGGAAGAATCACTTTTAGATATAAATAGAAATAAGAATTAAGAGCAAGAACCAAGACCCATAAGTCATGAAAGTAAGAGCATCAGTAAAAAAGAGAAGTGTGGATTGCAAAATTGTAAGACGCAAAGGTGTTGTGTATGTCATTAATAAGAAGAATCCGAAGTTTAAGCAACGTCAGGGATAATTAAAAAAACTTATAAACCAGCAATCAAAGTATGGCAAGAATTTCGGGTGTAGATCTTCCAAAGAACAAAAGAGGCGTAATAGCTCTTACTTATATTTTCGGTGTAGGCAGAACCACTGCAGAGAAAATTCTATCGTCAGCAGGTATTGATTTGAATACTAAAGTAAAAGATTGGAATGACGGAGACGTAAATGGTATTATCAAATATATTGCTGAACACTTGAAACTTGAAGGTGAATTGCGCGGAGAAATTCAGCAGAACATTAAGCGTCTTCAGGATATCGGAGCTTATAGAGGTGTTCGCCACAGAAAGGGCTTGCCTCTTCGTGGCCAAAGAACCAAGACTAATGCAGGACTAGAAAGGGTAAACGTAAGACAGTTGCAAACAAAAAAATGGTTACTAAATAATAAATAGGAATGGCAAAACAACAAGCATCCGCACAGCCATCGGCAGTAGCCAAGGCAAAAGCGAAAAAAAGAGTAGTAAAAGTAGATAGCGAAGGGAAAGTATTCATAAACGCTACTTTCAATAATATCATTATATCCTTTACTAACATGCAAGGGCAGGTGATTAGTTGGGGATCGGCTGGTCGTGTAGGTTTTAGAGGTTCTAAGAAGAACACTCCCTATGCTGCACAAATGGCTTGCTCGGAAGCAGGTAAGGTGGCTCATGAAGCTGGCTTACGTAAAGTAGAAGTGTTTGTAAAAGGACCAGGCGGTGGTCGTGAGTCTGCTATCCGTACTATTTACACCAGCGGTATAGAAGTAACAGTAATCAATGATATGACGCCTATGCCTCACAATGGTTGCCGTCCTCCAAAGAAAAGAAGAGTATAATCAAATAAGAAATCCGAAATAAGAATTAAGATATGGCAAGATATACAGGACCTACTACTAAAATCGCCCGTAAATTTGGAGAACCAATTTTCGGAACGGATAAATATTTTGATAAGAGAAACTATCCACCCGGTCAGCACGGTCAATCGAAGAAAAGAAAAACAGCTTCGGAATATGCAGTTCAGTTAAAGGAAAAGCAAAAAGCAAAATACACTTACGGATTATTGGAGCGTCAGTTCAGAAATTTGTTTGAAAAAGCTGCGAGAAAGAAAGGTGTAACAGGCGAAAACCTTCTGAAGATGCTTGAAGCAAGATTAGATAATACTATCTACCGTCTTGGATTTGCCGCTTCACGTTCACAAGCGCGTCAGTTGGTGATTCACAAACACATCACTGTAAACGGTGAAGTGGTAAACGTACCTTCTTTTACATTAAATCCAAATGACAAAGTAGCGCTTCGTGAAAGGTCTAAGAACCTTACTGTAGTTCAGGATTCTATCGGCAGAAAGGGAAAAAAATTCAATTGGTTAGTTACTGATGAGAAAAATGTAGAAGGAACTTTTGTTGATTTCCCTGAAAGAGATCAAATTCCGGAAAACATAAACGAGCAGTTGATTGTGGAGTTGTATTCTAAGTAGTGATTAACAATGTCTGACGTAGGTCTGGCATTTTATTTTTAAATCTAAAATCCCTAATAATATATGTCAATGTTAACCTTTCAAAAGCCCGATAAAATAACTCTTCAAAAAGCAACTGAATTCGAAGGAACCTTTGAATTTAAGCCTTTAGAGCCGGGATTTGGTGTAACAGTAGGTAACGCACTTCGCAGAGTTCTTCTTTCATCATTGGAGGGGTTTGCAATTAGCGGTATCAAAATTTCAGGCGTTGATCATGAATTCTCTACTATTAAAGGAGTGTTAGAAGATGTAACTGAAATGGTTCTTAACCTTAAGCAGGTTCGTTTAAAGAAAGTAATGGATGAAGATACTTCAGGTGAAAAAATTTATATCGCTTTAAAAAATCAGCAGACATTTAAGGCTGAGCATATCGAAAAGCATACAAATGTTTACCAGGTAATGAATCCGGATTTGGTTATTTGCAACATGGAAGGAAACGTAAACTTGGAAATTGAATTGACTATCACGAAAGGTCGTGGTTATGTTCCTGCTGATGAGAATTCAAAGGAGCATGCAATCGGGTTTATTCCGGTAGATGCTATATACACGCCTATTAAGAATGTAAAATATGCAGTTGAACCTTTCCGTGTTGAGCAACGAGTTGACTTTGAAAAATTAGTTCTTGAAGTTTCTACAGATGGTACTATTCATCCGGAGGAGGCAGTAAAAGAGGCATCACGGGTTTTGATTCAGCACTTGATGTTGATTACTGATGAGCATATTTCTTTTGATAGCCCTGCAGCTTCTGAAACTGAAATGGTAGACGAGCATGTATTGCACATGCGCAAACTTTTGAAGACACCTTTGGAAGATATGGATTTGTCAGTACGCGCTTTCAATTGCTTAAAAGCTGCTAAGATTGTGAGTCTTGAAGAGTTAGTTCAGTTTAATACCAACGACCTACTTAAATTCCGCAACTTCGGTAAAAAGTCTTTAGTGGAAATTGAAGCGTTGTTGATTGAAAAGGGATTGAGCTTCGGAATGGATTTAGCGAAGTATAAATTGGATGAAAACTGATAGTAAGTAAATAGGTTAATAGTAATACAGTAAAAAGAAACAGTCATGAGACACGGAGATAAAGTAAATAATTTAGGAAGAAAGACGGCACACCGTCATGCATTGATGATGAATTTAGCTATTTCGCTATTTCGCCATAAAAGAATATTTACCACGCTTGCAAAAGCAAAAGCGTTGAGAGGGTATGCAGAACCAATTATCAGCAGAACCAAGGAAAACACTACTCATAATAGAAGAATGGTTTTCAGTTTGCTTCAGGATAAGGAAATCATCAATGAGTTATTTAACGTAATTGGTGGTAAAGTAGGCGAAAGACCAGGTGGGTACACACGTGTTATTAAAACGGGTTTCCGTGCGGGTGATGCAGCTGAAATGGCTATGATTGAACTAGTTGATTTCAACGAATCATATACACAGAACAAGAATGCCGGTAAAGTAACCGAGCCGAAGAAGAAAACAAGAAGAGCAGGTGGTGCTAAAAAGTCTGCCGGTAAAAAGAAGACAGACGCTACACCAGATGAAAAAACAGAAGAGTAATACTACGTAAGGAACTTTAAATATGCAAAGCCCATTCGAAATTTCGGATGGGCTTTTTGTTTTTGTATAATTGCCAATTAAATTTGCTCAAAATTAAAACAATGGCAGACCAAAAACAAAATCCCGAGAATCAACTGAACATAGAACTACCCGATGAGATGGCTGAAGGTGTTTATTCTAACCTTGCTATTATCGCTCATTCACCGCAGGAATTTGTAGTTGATTTCCTTCGGATAATGCCAGGCATACCTAAAGCAAAAGTAAAGTCAAGAGTGGTACTTACTCCCGAACATGCTAAGCGGTTAATGAAAGCACTAATAGACAACGTAAAAAAATACGAATCGCAATTTGGAGTTATCAATGAGAAAGATGCTCCGATAATGCCTATGAATTACGGTCCTACAGCGCAAGCTTAATACCCTAAAATTTTCATCATACTTTCCGCTGTTTGCTCTTCGGCAAATACACGATAGGTAAACTCGTTTTTCTTCTTTTCATCCACAAGGATGTGAGGAGGAGATGGAAGCAAACAGTGTTTGATACCACCATAACCACTTAGTGTATCCTGATAAGCCCCGGTATTAAAGAAGCCGATATAAAGTTTTTCGCCCTGCTTTATTTTGGGGAGATACACCTGATTGATATGTGCATCGCTGTTGTAATAATCGCCAACATCGCAGGTAATGCCACCCAGGTTCACATGCTTGTATTCATCATCCCATTTATTTACTGGCAACATGATGAAGCGCTGTGATAAACCCCATACATCAGGAAGGTTATTCATCAGTGAGCCATCGAGCATATACCAAGTTTCGCGGTCGTTCTGTCTTTTAACACCAAGAACACTGAAAACAACACAACCGCTTTCACCCACGGTGTAACTGCCAAATTCAGTAAAGATATCCGGTTCATCTACCCCCTCCTGGTTACAGGTTGTTTTTATCTGCGAGATGATTTCATTAATCATGTATTCGTAATCGAAATCAGCAGCGAGAGAATGTTTGATAGGCATTCCTCCACCAAGATTGATAGTATTTAGTTCAGGGCAAATCTTTTTGAGATCGCAATACACTCCAAGAGCTTTATGAAACTCTGTCCAGTAGTAGTTCACATCTTTGATACCCGTATCAATGAAGAAGTGCAACATCTTCATTTTTAGGTTTGGATTGTTTTTTACCTTTTGTTCATATAGGGGAAGTATGTCGTTATAACGAATGCCAAGGCGTGAAGTATAGAATTCATACTTTGGTTCCTCTTCTGCCGCTATTCGCATTCCGATGTTCATTGGTTCGCTAATAGAATTGAATTTATCAATCTCATCAAGATTGTCAAGAATGGGAATTACATTTTTGTATCCGCTATTGAAAGCCTCTATGATTTTATTGATGTAGGCATCTGTTTTAAATCCGTTGCAGACGATGTATTGTTCCTTCTTAAATTTCTTCTTTTCTTCTAATCGCTTGATTATTTCAAAATCGAATGCAGAGGAAGTTTCAAGGAAAACTTTGTTCTTCAATGCTTCTTCAAGAACGAACGAGAAGTGAGAACTTTTGGTGCAATATCCATAGTGATAGTCTCCACTGTAATTGTTATTAGCAATGGCGGAATTAAAAAGTCTGCGGGCTTTTTGAATCTGCTGTGAAATTTTAGGAAGATAGGTAAGACGGAGAGGGGTTCCATATTTTGCAATTATATCCATCAACGGAAGGTCGTTCCAGAAAAGAACGTTTTTTTCTTCTTTAAAATCGCGCTGCGGAAAATCGAAAGTCTGGTTAATAAGATCCCGGTATTTTTGTCGTTTATTCATTTCAAAAAAAATTGTTTGCGAAAGTATAATTTAGACGCGATTAAAGATGATATTTTTTAGCCGGAGAACAGGGAAATAATGACACTTGAACAAACATTAAAGCAAAATACGATTGAAATTTTTAAAGAAGAATTTGGTGCAGATATTACTGCTGATATTGTAACTATAAACATTACCAAAAAAGAACATGAAGGGGATTATACCATTGTGGTTTTCCCTTTGATAAAATTTTCGAAGAAGAATCCTGAACAAACTGCGGAAATACTCGGCAATAAGCTGAAAGAGAAAACTGACATAGTAGGTAAGTTTAATGTTATTAAAGGATTTTTGAATCTTTCTTTCACCGATATTTTTTGGATTAACAGGCTAAAAGAAATTTCGGAGAATAAATCGTATGGAACTTTTGAGGCAAATCATAAGAAAGTTGTTCTTGAATACTGTGGCCCTAATACCAACAAGCCGCTTCACATTGGTCACGTGCGTAATATGCTGTTAGGTTTTTCAATGAGTGAAATTCTGAAGGCGAACGGCTACGATGTGACTAAAGTGAATATTTACAACGACCGTGGAATAAATATCAGTAAGAGCATGGTTTCGTACCTGCGTTATGGCAATGAGTCTACTCCGCAATCAACTGGTATTAAAGGCGACCACTTTGTTGGTGACTGGTATGTAAAGTTCAATGAAGTTTCAAAAGAAGAATTGAAAAGTATTTCCAATCCCCCTGCAGACCCTGATGAAGCACAAAAACTGACCCCAATATTTAAAGAGGCACATGAAATGTTGTTGAAATGGGAAGCGCACGATGCAGAAGTTATGGCTCTCTGGAAGAAAATGAATGCGTGGGTCTATGAAGGGTTTCAGGAGACTTTCAATCTTTTGGGTGCAGATTTTCAAAAAGATTATTTCGAAAGTGAAACTTACCTGCTTGGTAAAGATATAGTGGATGAAGGCCTTCAAAAGAATGTTTTCAAAAAACGGTCTGACGGAGCTGTGGTAGTTGATCTTACTCCTGACGGCCTGGATGAAAAAGTTCTGCTGAGAAGTGACGGCACTTCTATTTATATCACACAGGACTTAGCCACCGCTGAACTTCGTCACAAGGATTTTAATATGGAGAAGATGATTTATGTGGTGGCGAATGAGCAGGATTACCACTTTAAAGTTTTGAAACTCGCTTTGCAAAAGCTTGGTAAGAAATGGGCGGATGGAATTTATCACTTGAGTTATGCATTGGTTGAATCGCCTACTGGCAGATTTAAAAGCCGCGAGGGAAAGACCGCTGATGCCGATGATTTGATTTCGGAAGTGTTGCGCATTGCGGAGGAGAAAACAAAAGAGTTAGGAAAGATTGAAGGCTTTACCAAAGAGGAGGCTGACGTGCTGTACAAAACCATTGGTCTTGGCGCGTTGAAATATTTTGTATTGCGTGTAAATCCTTACAAGAAAATAATTTTCAACCCGGAAGAAAGTATCGATTTTCACGGGCATACTGGGCCATTTGTTCAATATACTCACGCAAGGATTAGGGCGATAATGCGGAAAGTGGGTGATACAGACTTTCCCGGTTTACAAAATCTGGCAGGTCTTTCGGAAGTGGAGCGTGAGCTCATCATTCAGCTCAGTGAATACGAAAACGTTGTACGGATAGCCGCGGAGAAATATGACCCCAGTGAAATAGCGAACTACGTTTACAGCATTGCCAGAACTTACAATAAGTTCTATCATGGATTTCCGATTTTGACTGCCGCTACGGAAGAAGAAAAGAAACTTCGGGTTGCTTTATCAAACCAGACAGGAGTAATCCTTAAGAAAGCAATGAAACTGTTAGGCATTGAAGTGCCAGAAAAAATGTAACCATAGGGGGCTTACCCCCTATGGGATATTTAATGGTTGAATCTTGAACTAACTTTTAGCTCTTTCGACTCTTTTTCATACTTATAGAATCCCTCACCCGTTTTTGCTCCGATATAACCCGCTGTTACCATATTTACAAGCAAGGGGCATGGTGCATATTTCGGATTTCCGAAGCCATCGTGCAGCACACGAAGGATGGCGAGGCAAACATCAAGGCCTATAAAATCAGCTAATTGCAAAGGCCCCATTGGGTGAGCCATACCGAGTTTCATTACCGTATCAATTTCCTGCACTCCGGCAACTCCCTCATACAAACTGTAAATGGCCTCGTTAATCATGGGCATCAAAATTCGGTTTGCAATAAAACCAGGGTAATCATTTACTTCTACAGGAACCTTCCCTAGTTTTCGCGAAGTCTCCATCACTACTTGTAAAACTTCATTTGAAGTCGCATAGCCTTTTATTACTTCCACTAATTTCATTAGGGGCACAGGATTCATAAAGTGCATGCCTATTACTTTATCTGCTCGTTTGGTTACGGAACCAATTTTTGTAATGGAAATTGAAGAGGTGTTGGAAGCAAGTATAGTTTCGGGCTTGCATATTTCATCCAACTGTTGAAATATTTTCAGTTTCAGTTCTGTGTTTTCAGTGGCGGCTTCCACTACCAAGTCAGAATCTTTACAGCTTTGTAATGTAGGACTGGTAACTATATTTTTAAGCGCTGCATCTCTTGCCGCTTCGGTGAGGGTGCCTTTTGCAACCATGCGGTCTGTATTTTTAATAATGGTTGTTACCGCCTTGCCAAGTGCTTCCACCGATACATCTATAAGCGTTACCGAATAATTGTTCATGGCAAATACATGCGCAATACCATTGCCCATTGTTCCTGCTCCTATAACTGATATGTTCTTCATAGTCTATTGTTTCATTATTTTTTTAGTGATTGGGTTGCCCTGATTATCTTTTAAGGTTATCAGATAAGTTCCGGCACCAACATTTTTCAGGTTCAAATAAAGTGAAGTTTGTTCTGCAGAGATTTTTTGTGCAAGAATAGTTTTGCCAAGTAAATCATACAACAGAACGTTTTTGAAAGTGTTTCTTTCAAAAGTAGCGATAACCATTTCTGTTGCCGGGTTCGGGTAAAGTTCAAAATTATTTTTAGTAATATTTGTTTCAGATACTGAAGTATACATACAATCGCCCTCGGCAGCAGTAGTATCTGCAACTGCTGAGTTCCAGATTGCAAAGCAATACTGCCCCTTCTTCAAATTATAAATGGTGGCGTAACCTTTCTTATCAAGTACACTTCCTTGTTTGTTTATTGAAAAAGAATCTGTGAAAACCCATTCAGCATTGGCATTGCTACGATACATTATTACTAAACTATCCTCTGAGTTGCTGATAAAGGGGACATCCAGCGAAACATCGGTGCCGTCATAATCAATTCTCGCGTCAGCAATAAAGTTTGAATGAATGATTCCATCCACTGTCCAATATCTTTTGTCGTGAAGATGTAGCGAAGGAATTTTTGTTTTCATCGGCTCGGGATGAATCCAGTTATGCTCAACACGAACTAAACTTGAATCAATATTTGAATTCACATGCAAAATCATTTTTGCAGTTCCAAAGCCAAAAGAACCTGTATCCGAAATTATTTTACATTCATCGGTAATGGCATCCTGCAGGTGTTCATTAAAGTCAACTGCTGCAAACAGATTAGGGTTCCAGCCATTCAAAGGAATTTCGATATAAGCACATTCACCGTTTATCATCAAAGTAGTATCAGTACGATACATACCTCGGGTAAAGAAGGAAACTGTCATTGGAACATTCTTGTAAAATTGAGGGGATTGATGTAGTCTTTGGCGTATATACAATTTAGTTAGACCTCCATCTGCACCGTCATGTTCATTCACAAACTTATCTATGCTGAAATGAGGGAAACCCTTGCTATAAATCCAATCATTAAAATAATCCGTTAGGTTGATTCCTGAGCATTGAGAGAGATAATCTCTGAGTTGAGCGGTACTGATAGTTTGCCAGGAATAATCAGCAACAAATTCCTTAACGCAATGGAAGAAAAGCGAATCGCCCATATAAGTACGTAAAGTATGAATCACATCGCTTCCTTTATCATACACCGTTGAGCCATAAGTATTTTCTGTGGGTACTCCGCTTACGGGCAAATAACTTCCGTCCCTCACATGCGACTTATGCAACACATATTCATGATTCTCTCTGACTTTTTGTTTGTAATTATCTATTCCATAAAATCGCTCGTGGAACAGCATCTCGTTGTAAACGGCCCATCCTTCATTCAACCACATTTCTGAGGCAGAGTCACAGGCTACTAAATCCCCAAACCAATGATGGCTCAACTCATGAACCATCGTATTCTCGCAATCTGCGCTTAGCTGGTTTAGATAATACTGCATAAAGCTGATGTTGGTGGCATGTTCCATAGCACC
>JAZKEP010000251.1:0-7950 GCA_040387015.1 Bacteroidota bacterium | reverse complement strand
CACTCCCGATTTTTCATCCATCACCAATGTAGATGTTTGGATTATGGGAGCAACCTTAGCGGCAGTGGCCAGTATAGAAACATTACTCTGTATAGAAGCAGCAGATAAAATGGATCCGCTGAAACGTTACACCAATACCAATACTGAGTTAAAAGCACAGGGTGTTGGAAACGTATTAAACGGTTTAATAGGAGGCATACCGGTTACGTCTGTGATTGTTCGTACCTCTGCTAATATCAATTCAGGTGGCAAAACGAAGATTGCTACCATTGCTCATGGAACATTTCTTTTAATAGCTGTGCTTGCTATTCCTGCCTTGCTGAATAAGATTCCTCTGGCATGTCTGGCGGCTATCTTAATCCTTATCGGTTATAAATTAGCCAGCCCCTCAGTATTCAAACACATGTGGCAGAACGGCAAATTTCAGTTTATGCCGTTTATAGCAACCGTAGTTGCTGTTGTGTTTACCGACTTACTGAAAGGTGTTGGAGTAGGATTGGTGGTCAGCGTCTTCTTTATCTTAAGAGGTAATATAAAAGTTGCCTATTTCTTTAGAAAAGAGAAACATCAGCAAGGGGAAACCATTCGCATTGATTTGGCGCAGGAAGTTTCATTCCTGAACAAGGCAGCCATTAAGCAAACACTTATTCACTTACCGGAAAACAGCAAAGTAATAATCAATGCATCTCATAGTGTTTACATTGATTACGATGTACTGCAACTGATTCAGGATTTTTTAGACATCGGATCTAAAGACAAAAACATTGAAGTAACACTCGAAGGATTTAAGAAAGAATATAAGATTGACGAAGTAACACATGTATCATCTAACTAAAAAAAATGAAAGCACATACATCAATAACCCAAGCATCCGTAACACCTGCCAAAGCCTTAGAGATTTTAAAAGAAGGTAACGAGCGCTTTATGAGTAATTTAAAAGTTAATCGCAACCTTCTCCAACAGGCAAATGACACGCGCGAGGGTCAATGGCCCTTTGCCGTTATACTTAGCTGTATTGACAGCCGCACTTCAGCCGAGTTAATATTCGATCAGGGATTGGGAGATATTTTTTCAATTCGCATTGCCGGAAATATTGTAAATACTGACATCATTGGCAGTATTGAATACGCCTGCAAAGCGGCAGGATCCAAACTGATTGTTGTGCTGGGACATACTAAATGCGGGGCTATTAAAGGTGCCTGTGACCATTTGGAGTTGGGCAACCTAACAGAGTTGTTATCAAAGATTCAACCGGCAGTGTATCAGGAGACAGAAACTATCTTGCCGGAACACAGAACTTCAGATAACTCAGAATTTGTTGAGAATGTTGCTACGCTGAATGTAAGGCGTTCGGTTAAAACAGTAATTGATCGAAGCTATATACTTGAACAGATGATTGAGAAAGGCGAAATAGCCATCATAGGGGCTAAACTTCATCTCGAGACAGGTAAAGTGGAATTTTTCGAGGATACACTGATTTCTAACACAGCAGATGTGAGAGTTCAAATGAGTTATTAAGTACACGTTTATTTTTTATAAAGACTGCGATGAATAGCTAGAAGGAACTATGTCGGTTAACTCAATTACAAAGGTTGGAAAGAAGCATAACAACATTCTGTCAGACCATACCTCTTCGAGATACATCGTAAACAAGAGCTAAAGCAATTTGTTTCGAAATAGTTCTGATTCCAATTGCCGCTAACTTTACCTTTATAACTAAAGACGGAAGGTAATTAGGGATAGCTCCGGGTTTAGAAGGCCAAGGAGGATTTATTGCCTTTTCAAGCTTCTGTAAACAAACTCAAGTCAACTTAATACACCTTCACAATTCGTTTACTTATCGAAACGCCTTCTCCTTCAATATTCACAAAATAGATTCCCTTGTCAATATAAGGTAAATCCAATATTGTATTATCAGAAACAATCTTCTGCTTCCATACATTTCTACCGGTTACATCTAACATTTTTAAATGCACATCCGATTTTAATGCATTGTTCGGAACCTCAATTGTAAAGATACTCGCAAATGGGTTTGGGAATATTCTTAGGTCTTCATCTCCTATTATTTTATCAACTCCGGTACTAAAACAGTTCTGTAAAGAATCTACAGTTACTGCACTTCCTGAATTTAATACATCATCAAAAACAAAAGCAGGCCTTCCATCCGGCTGTTGCCCATGAACACAAACATTATTTAATTGTACAGAATCTACATGGCGGATGTATAAACCGGAAGCCGGAAGTGTATCACCAAAAATGGTTGCCTCGGGACCTGCATTTACATTTTCGGGAACTACAAAGCCTGGATACACCGCTGCTTGTCCTCCGGGGAAAGTAATATCAATGTCGCTTAAGCGAATAGCCTTTGCATAGTATCCAGGGATTCCTGTAATAGAACTTGTCACATTCGTACTGGATATTGCCGTAATGTTCCTTAGTTCAATATTTCGAAGAAATCCAACTCCCGGGGTAGATGCCGTATCCGTGTATTTACGTGCACGATTACCTAAACGAATAAGTAATGGAACTTTAATTCCCGTCATCGTTACATTCTCTATCAATACATTCTCCATACTTCCTCCATCAACCACCGATAAATTGATGCCGCATTTGGCATGAATCGCAGCAGTAGGACTAACCTGAACTGTAATATCACGGATATGAATATTCTTAAAAGCACCATGTGTCTCAGTGCCAATTTTAATGGCGCGTGAGTAACTAGCAACGGTACAATTACTGATGGAAACATTTTCGCAGGAAGAAAGTGAAGTTGTTTTAATCACAATAGGATCATCATTGCAATCTGCCCAACAACTGTCTACTACTACATTTTTGCAGCCGTCAATATTGATACCATCGCCATTGCCGAGATTTTGGTTCACGATAGTGAGATTCTTAATGACCAATGTATCAATATCCTTATTGTGCATCATCCAAAAGCCGGAGTTGCGCATGGTTATGCCTTCGTACCGAACATTAGAGCAAGAAATAAAACGGAATCCGTAAGGTTTATTATCTGAGTCGGTAAAAAAAGAAACTGAAATTCCGTTGCCTTGAAAAGTGCCCTCGCCTGTGATTCCAATATTATGCTGCCCTTCAGCATAGAACACGGACCGCTGTGTGTATTTATCTGTGTAGCTTCTGATTAAAGGAATTACATCGGGATAATCGTTCGTGTTTCCTGAACCTGTGATAGTAGCTCCTTGGGCCAAATGAATGGTTACATTACTCTTTAAGAAAATAGTAGCCGTCAAAAAATTGCCTGCCGGCACTTCTACAATCCCTCCACCGGCATTATGGCATGAATCAACAGCCGCCTGAATTGCTGAAGTGTTCATAGAACTTCCGTTTCCTATTGCCCCGAAATCAGTGATATTAAAAACCTGTGCGCATGCAAACGACAGATGAAATATTAGTAAAACAGATGAGAGTATTTTCATCCTTTTGAAGTTGGATGAATGGATGCATCCCATTCATCCAACCAAAATTTTATTGAAGAATAATAGTTCTGGAAGTGCTCTCCCCTCCTGCGCTCATCACAAGTGTGTAAGCGCCTTTTGCAAGTTTCAATTTTTGAGCATCTATTTCTATCTGCTGTTTACCCTGCTGAAGATTTCCTTCAAAAACTTCTATCAGTTTACCGGTTACATCCATCAGGCGAATATTGGTTTTCTCACTCTTCATTAGTTCGAATGAAACAGTCGTAATGCTGCTGAACGGGTTGGGAACTACCTTTAAATCAACGACAATATTATCCCAAGCCGGTTCCACTCCTGATACTAATGTTTTGTGAATTGTAAAATGATCACGTATGTTTCCGTAAGCATCTATATGTCTTCCATCCAGACGGCCACCTTCCACGTCTAAAACAAATGAGCCGATACAGGTATCACATCCATACTCCGAATACATAAACGGGTGACTAAACCCCGGGCTTGATTCACTGCTTCCCGAGTTTCCACAAACTACATATACCGTTCCTTTGTTGGGATCCGGACCTACCAATGTTTTAGTATAAGCCTGTCCCTGAACATCATTACCACTTCTGTTTTGAATAATCATGGTGCCTGTATTAATTGTATTATCCTCGCCATAAGCGCCTTTTACCAGATAACTTCTTTCAAATGCGTGACTATGGCCACAGAGAACAATATCAACTCCGTATTGCTCAAATATAGGATTGAAATTAGCGCGCATACCTCTCATGTAAGCTTCATAAATATCCCCTGAATTATGTGAACCATCACTATAGGGAGGCTGATGGAAATATACCACCACCCAAGGTTTTGTATTGGCAGCTAAATCCTGATGAAGCCACTGCGACATGGGAGAAGATGTAAAATTGTTGGACCCCAACAAAGGTATCCAGGCACCTGTCCAATTGTGGGATGAGTTAGTCATTGAACCCAGTTCAGAATTGAGAGAAACAAAATGTACATTGCGATAATCGTATGAGTAGTATAACTCACGATTACTGGCAACACCGCCTGCTTCGCCATTGGTATAAACATCCACAAAATCGTAGTAAGGGCCTGTATGACTCGGAGAAGCGGGATCTATAGTTCCAGCAATAGGCGAAACTGATTCATAGTCGTGATTTCCGGGTGCTGGCATATATGGCAGATGTCTCATTAAGTTTCGATATCCCCAAACAGAATCAAAAACCTTAGCAAGGTATTGCGCCTCGGTACCATTGTCGTATACATTATCACCCAACCACAACCACACATTTGCTTCCAGAGAATCAAAAGGATAGGAATCTCGAACGGCTGCCTCTTTGCTGTTGCCTTTTCCGAAATCACCGATTGCCCAAGCACGAACATGACCTGGATCGGTGGATACAGGGAAAGTTCTGAAAGCATGCTCCATATCACCCCCTTCAGCGAATGTATTATCGTTATAAATAGCATAGTAATATTGAGTATAAGGTGTAAGCCCCGTAATGGTCACCGTATGTTTATCAGTAACGGTTGCTTCTGTAGCGGTTTGAGTCAAGGTAGATGGCGAGGTACCATACATCACCTTAGCAGTAGTAGGCGCTGTAGTTCTCCATTTTATTTTAATACCGGTTTGTGTAGGGCTTTGCAAATATGGGCCCGCAGTAATACCTACCTGCGAAAAGATATTGCTAGTGATGAATAATGCGAATAGAACAAGTAAGGAATTTTTCATTTTTCAATTTTTGTTTAGGCGAAGTAATACAAATAGTTCTTGTTTTCTATGAAATAAACAACAGGAATTTGTTAAGCACGTACTGACGGTGTTGAAAAAAAATTACCAAACCCGTCCCATAGATGCATTTCCCAAAACAGGTGTACCATCAATAAAAAAACGAACCTGATCACTACCTTTCACATAAAGCCTGCCATTTACAACATCCATACCCGGCTGCATCCCCAGTGCTTCACCAAGAGTGCGTGTTGGCTGATGGAAGGTGCTATTATTAAGTGTTACATCAGTGGATGTTATGGAACTGATGAGCGGTTCCTTACTTTCTAATTCTACCATAGCGGGAAGAAGTGAGTCGTTGCTTACCGCAACATCTACCTGGTTAGAATAACTATCAAAAACCCGAATATGATTAATAACAAAAATGCGGTTATTGAAAGTGAGGCGCATCTGGTATTTTCCAGTCGGAAGATGGCTTGCATAATAGTATCCATGCTCGTTTGCCTGCACTTCTATTTTATCCATTTTGTTTTCGAAAATAATTCTGGCAAAAGCAACCGGATTTCCGGTTTCCTTTTCCGTCACCTGGCCTAAAACATGACCTGTTGAAGCAGCGTTGGCAAAAAATGAAACACAGAGAAGAATAATCAGAAGAAAAGCGGATTTATTAAATGCTTTCATAACCTTAGATTTTGGCATCTAAAGTTAATCAATAAATAGGGCTTTGTAGAAATTATTTTACCTGATGCAAAGCTGCTTTGACTACCTCATCATCATCATTCATGATGTAATAGAATCCATCCATTCTCCATTTTTGCTTGGCCAGGAAAGCTTTTAGCTGCTGCTTTAGCTTCGTTGCTATCAAAGCCTTACGGTCCTCTCCGTTCTTCAATCCTTTATCGTTAGCATAATGATAGAACTCACTCACTAAATCATCGGTTACAATAAATCTCTTTTTAAAATCCTCGGTTGACTTATAGTTTCCAAGAATATCTTCATGAAGAGAAGAATACTTATACACGAACTCGGGTACATAAGAACGGACCGATAGGAAATACTCACTTTCTTTTGAAGTATCCATAGCAACAAAAATATCGGGACGAATCCCTCCGCCACCATACACCCGCTTCCCTTTCGAAGTTTGGTAAACGGTTGTGTCCTGGCTTACAATAGAATCCTGATGAACAAACTCCCCGCGCTGATAACGTTCATATATTTCATTATTGTAATCATCAACTCCTTTATCATAGGAACGCTGAATACATCTACCTGATGGTGTATAATAACGAGCTACGGTAAGTCTTAATGCAGAACCATCTCTAAGGTCATACTGTTCCTGAACTAATCCTTTACCAAATGAGGTGCGGCCTATAATTGTTCCTCGATCCCAATCCTGCACAGCCCCGGCAAGAATCTCGCTGGCTGAGGCAGAATACTGGTCAATAAGAATGGATAAACTACCTTTTTCAAAAACACCATCAGTTCGTGCGCGATAATCCTGGCGCTCAAAAGATTTACCTTTGGTATAAACCAATAGTTTTTCGCCCGAAATCAATTCATCCGCCATAGCCGTTGCTGCCTGTAAATACCCTCCGGGGTTCGACCGCAAGTCAATAATGAGGTTAGCCATTCCATTCCCCTTCAACTCATTCAGTTTCTCAACAAACTCCTGGTGAGTAGTAGAACTGAAAGAGCCTATACGTATATATCCTGTGCGGATATCTATCATGTAGGCTGCATCCACACTAACAAGTGGAATTTTATCGCGTACAATATTGAAATCAATTAGTTTAACCGCACTGCCCCGCAGGATCGATACCTTTACACTCGTTCCTTTAGTACCCCGCAAACGTTGCTTTACACCGGTATCTTTTATCTTAACGCCCGCTACTATACTATCGTTAATATTAATAATACGATCCCCGGCCTTTATACCCGCAATCTCCGAAGGTCCTCCTGAAATAGCCGTAACCACAGTAATAGTATCCTGCACAATAAAGAACTCAATGCCAATGCCTTCAAAGTTTCCTTCCAGCGCTTCGTTCATTTCGCTCACATCCTTAGACGGAACATAAACCGAATGCGGATCGAGGCCCGAAAGCATTTTATCGATGGTTTTATCCATTAGTTCTGCACGGTTCACTGTATCTACATATCTTACCTCAATATAATTCATAATATCTTCCATCTTATTATACTTCCCGGGCAGCATGGTTTGCTTTCCGGTGGTAATGGAATTAACTACAAAGCCTAACATAACACCGAAGGATAAAATCAAGGCATATATAAAAGGAAGGTAAGGATTACCCGAAGATTGCTTTTTGAAAGATATAGGAGGAAGTTTTTCTCCGTTGTTGCCCATGCTTGAAAAATTGTGGCGGCAAAAATAAAATTAACTTTGTCACCACCTTTTATCTATGAAAATAACTGAATCATCCTCCTTATACCGGCATCTTGAAGCTATGAATACCCGCGAGTTATTGACAAATATTAACCTCGAAGACAGCAAAGTTGCCGCTGCCGTTCATCAGTCCATTCCTCAAATTGAAAAATTGGTGGATGTAGCAGCCGATAAAATATTAAGTGGCGGACGGCTTTTTTACATAGGTGCTGGAACCAGCGGCCGGCTAGGTATTGTAGATGCCAGCGAATGTCCCCCTACTTATGGTGTGCCTCAAGGGTTAGTAATCGGATTAATTGCCGGGGGCGATAGTGCTATCCGCAAAGCGGTGGAGTTTGCCGAAGATGATGCCCGACAGGGTTGGAAAGATCTGGAACAAC
>JAZKEP010000250.1:0-2380 GCA_040387015.1 Bacteroidota bacterium | reverse complement strand
TTTCAATTCTTTATTCTGAATGGCAATATCTTTTGCAATTACTTCCCGGTGTTCTTCTTTCGCCAATTCTCTAAACCCTGCAATCCATTTTGAATGGTTGACGGTTTTAATGTGTTTCACAATAGCTTCCAATGCTTCCTTAGCATCGGCATGAATAGCTACATCGGCTTTCACGTTTTTATTCAGCTCGGCAGCATCCACATCTATGTGAATGACCTTAGCGTTTTTCGCGTAGCGGCTTAAATCGCCCGTAACACGGTCATCAAAACGCATACCTACTGCAAATAGCAGATCAGCTTCATTGGTTTTAATGTTGGGGGCATAGTTGCCATGCATTCCCAAATAACCTATATACTGCGGATGATGAGAAGGAAAGGCACCCAAACCAAGCAAAGTTGAAGCCACCGGAATTCCCGATTTCTCTACAAACTTCATCAGTGCTTTCTCGGCATTGGAGATGATAATACCGTGGCCCACTAACATCATTGGCTTCTTAGCCTTATTTAAAAGCTCGGCTGCCTGTTTCAATAAATTTTTATCGGGATTAGGATGCGGAAAGTAGCTGCGGATATGTTTGCACTTACTGTAATCAAAGTCAAGCTGACCGAACTGGGCATCTTTGGTTATATCTATGAGTACAGGCCCTGGCCTTCCGGTGCAGGCAATGTAAAATGCTTTTGCAATGGCATAAGGAATTTCTTCTGACTTGGTCACCTGCACGTTCCATTTTGTAACCGGCATAGAAATACCAATTACATCCGTTTCCTGAAAAGCATCGGTGCCGAGTAGTTTAGAGGAAACCTGGCCGGTGATGCAAACGATAGGGGTTGAATCCATCATGGCATCGGCCAAACCGGTGATAAGGTTAGTAGCCCCGGGCCCCGAAGTGGCGAAACAGACAGCGGCCTTACCAGTGGCGCGGGCATAGCCCTGTGCCGCATGGGTGGCGCCCTGCTCGTGGCGAACCAGGATGTGGTTTATCTGATCGGCATAGTCATACAGGGCATCGTAAATAGGCATAATGGCACCGCCCGGATACCCGAAAATGGTATGAACATCTTCTTCAATAAGTGAACGTATAACGGCTTCCGCCCCGGTTATTTTCTTCATTTTTACTTCAAAAGTGGGCAAATGTAAGACAGTAGAGGGAAGTTAGATAGGTTTGAGAGTAAATTATCGAAAAGAAATTGTTGAATGGGTTAAAAGGAGCCAGTGATTTAAAGAAGTTTAATCGTTAGGGGTGTAAAAACGCCAAACATTATTCGTTATAAGTGGCCGAAGGGTCAATAGAAAAGGCATCCGGGCAATATCCAGTAACGCTATGTTGGCGGCAGCGGGCAAACCTGCTTTGGTAACGGTGCCGCTTATGTTTCCGGCAGCGCTGTGCGGCCGTACTTTGCGTGGGCATTCATCTCTTTAGCCTTAGCGTTAAGGCTTGCTTTTTGCATCGGTCACCTTTAAGCAAAACACGGCCATGTCTATCACCGGTTCCAGGGTGCTGTTTACTCCCTCGGCTGTAGTTTTACTCACTATTGCATCGCATAAAACAACAGTATCGTCCCGTTTCTTAACAGGTATCTATTATTTTGTTTTAATGGTTTAATCAATTGTTCGGAAAATCACGTATTTTATAGTTTTAACAGAAAAGATGGCTGCTAAGTCATAGTCTGGAGAATAAAAGTCTAGTCAGGAGAATTAAATTCATAGTCGGGAGAATAAAAGTCTTGGTCAGGAGAATAAAACTCGTAGTCCGGAGAATTAAACTCATGGTCAGGAGAATAGAACTCATAGTCAGGAGAATAAAAGTCTTCGCCAGGAGAATTAAACTCTTAGTTTGATAAAGTGATTAGCTAACTAAAAAGCGGAACTATAAAGTAATTGGCGATTGATTGAATCAAAGGTATATTTACCGACCTTTCGGTAGATATGCGGCCAGAAATAAAGGATAAGATTATAGAAACCCTTGACCAAAGGTCTAAGCTGGCTCTGGAGAAATATTTCTCCTTGGAAAAGGATGTTCAATTGCTAACCTTTTTCAAAGATTGGATAGAATTGTTGAAGAAATCAATGGAAAACATATTCTCTACCATTGAAATGCCTACCACAATAGAGCAATTGAGAGCTTCCAATTTTACACCCCATGTTACTTCCCAAGATGCAGTGATTGAAGACCTTAAAAATAAATACGGTCAAGAATTCTTTCAAAAAAATTTGGATAAAATATTGCGGTTTAAGAATGTGCTACTCCATGAAAGGATTATGAATGTTCCTTATCCCGAACGTCCCCTGTTTGCTTCTGAAGCTATAAAAACAATAGAAACGCTTAAATATGTATCGGGTGAGGAAAGAACAGAGAAACTATTCTCCCCTGATATTACAT
>JAZKEP010000249.1:0-4665 GCA_040387015.1 Bacteroidota bacterium | reverse complement strand
CTTTTTCTTTTACATCCTTCGCCTTTAAAATATCAAATTTAGCGTCTGAGCGTATCACTTCCAGAGCCTTGGAAAAAACGTTATTAATCGTTGAATTGATAACACGATAGGACATTGCGGCATCAAAAAGATTCCTTCCAATGCTTGCTTTTAGTCTTGCCTTTATCAACTTTTCAGATTTGGCAAAATCCTGTTCAAAATTATTGGTGGAGTCATTCTTCACAGCACCAAAGTATTGCCAGAAACTCTTAGGGGTCATTTTATCTTTCAACAGGAGTATGCTATCTCTTACTGCCATTGCCACATATTCTCCCAAAAGATTGGTGTCTACCTCAAAGCGATAGAAAAACGAATCCGCAGTGGGATAAAGAGTGTGCAGGTAAGCCCTATTCTTATCCACGTATTCCAAACTGAATTTGTTTTCAACTCCTTTTCGTACCAGTTGGTTAAATAGAGGAGAGTTCATGGAAGTATCATAAGGAACAAAAAAGTCGGGCATAACACCGCCACCACCGTAAACATTTCTTCCATTAGTGGTGTTGTAATGAAGCGAGTCAGCAAACTTAAATGTGTCCTTTCCGAAAAGCTCCCCCGACTCTAACCGTTCTTTATAATCTTCACGGTAATCCTTGTTGCCGGTGCCATAAGGTTTCTGAATACATCTTCCGCTGGGTGTATAATAATGGGCGGTGGTCAGCTTTAATTGGGAGCCATCCATTAGGGTAAAAGGCTTTTGAACCAATCCTTTTCCAAAAGTTCTTCGGCCTACCAACAGGCCGCGGTCGTTATCCTGAATACAGCCCGATAGAATTTCAGCGGCCGATGCCGAACCTTCATCTATCATTACCACTATCTTACCTTCCTGAAAAATTCCGTGATTGTTGGAAAAATATGGCTGATAGTTGGAGTGCGACCCCTGCGTGTAAACAATCAACTTGTTATCCCCCAGAAACTGATTCGACAGGTCAACCGCTGAATACAGGTACCCGCCTACGTTACTCTGCAAATCAAGAATCATATCTTTCATTCCCTGCCCGCGCAGTTTTTCCACTGCCTGTGCAAACTCCTGCATGGTAGTAGCCGAGAAGCGCTCAAGGCGGATATACCCGATACCCGGCTGAACCATGTAGGAAGCGGTGATGCTGTAAATGGGAATTTTATCCCTGATAATATTGAAATCAATCAGGGCATTCTCACCTTTGCGCATAATACCCACCTTTACTCTGGTTCCTTTAGGGCCGCGGAGTTTTTTAATAACGCCTTCGTTCTCAATTTTGATACCGGCTACGGTAGTATCATTCACCAATACAATTTTATCTCCTGCCAGCAAGCCTACTTTCTCCGAAGGTCCGCTTGGTATTACCTCCAGCACCATGATCGTATCCTTCAATATCTGGAACGTTATACCTATACCTTCAAAGTTGCCTACAAGGCTTTCCTCCGAACGCTTAACGTCCTTGGCAGCTACATAAGACGAGTGCGGGTCAAGGTCTTCCAGCGTTTTTTTGATAACATCTTCAATCAGCTTTTCTTCGTTTACCGTGTCGCTATAATAGTTGCGGATAAGGTTTAGCACTTCCATAAACTTTTCCGCCTGGTCAAGCTTTCTTTTTTCGGCAGGAAGGGCTTGAGAAAAGGACGTACCAATAGAAAAGGTAAGTATAGTGAGCAGAAAAAATTTCAGCTTAATTTTCATTCCGGCAGTTTCGTAAGTCAATTTTCAATAAAGCGGAGCGAAAATAACAAAATTGCCTGCTGTAGGTAGTGTAGTTAACTACCGGTAACAACTACCGTGCTTTGTGTAATTCAATAATTCGCGTTTCTTCGCGGCAACAACATTTACAGAGACAAAATGGAATATAATTTTACCGAAATTGAGAAGAAGTGTAAGGAGTTTTGGGAGAAAGAGAACATCTATAAAATAACAGAAGACCCCGGCAAGCCGAAGTATTATGTGCTGGATATGTTCCCCTACCCGAGTGGTGCGGGCTTGCATGTGGGGCATCCGCTGGGCTACGTTGCCAGCGATATTTATGCGCGCTACAAACGTCTGAAAGGCTTTAACGTGTTGCACCCTATGGGTTACGATGCCTTTGGCTTGCCTGCTGAGCAATACGCTATTGAAACCGGAACACATCCAAGGGTTACCACCGATAATGCTATTAAGCGTTACCGCGAACAGATGGACAAGATAGGTTTCAGTTTCGACTGGAGCCGCGAAGTAAAAACCTGCGAACCCGAATACTACAAATGGACCCAATGGATTTTCTTAAAGCTGTTCAACAGTTGGTATAACCGTGAAAAGGACAAAGCTGAACCGATTGAAACTTTGGTTTCAGCTTTCGAAACCTGGGGTGCTACCAAGGAGTGGAAATACTTTGACGAAACCATCCATCCGCCTTTCTCGGCTGATGACTGGAAAGGTTTTTCACCAAAGCAGAAAGAGCGTATCCTGCAGTTCTATCGCCTGGCTTTCCGTTCCTATACCGAAGTTAACTGGTGCGAAGCTCTTGGCTGTGTACTGGCGAATGATGAAGTAAAAGACGGCAAGAGCGAGCGCGGTGGCTACCCCGTTACCCGCAGAAAAATGCGCCAGTGGAGTTTGCGCATTACAGAATATGCCGACCGTTTACTCGAAGGCTTGAACCGCATTGAATGGAGCGAATCGCTGAAAGAGCAGCAGCGCAACTGGATTGGCCGAAGCGAAGGTGCAAGCCTGGAGTTTTGGGTTTCGGGTTTGGAGTTTTCTATCGAGGTGTTTACCACCCGGGTGGATACACTCTTTGGCGCAACGTTTTTAGTAATTGCTCCCGAGCACGAATACATGCAGCGCTTAATAACCCATGAGCAGCGCGAAGAAATGGATGCCTACCTGGCTTATGTTGAAAGTCGCAGCGATATCGAGCGCCAGCAGGAAAAGAAGATTACGGGATGTTTTACCGGTTCGTATGCCGAGCATCCTTTCACGGGGTTAAAGATCCCAATCTGGACGGCAGAATATGTGCTGGCAGGCTACGGCACGGGCGCTATTATGGCGGTTCCTGCCGATGATGAGCGCGATAAGAAGTTTGCCGAAAAATTCGGGCTTACGGTTATTGAGGTGATTGATAAAACCATGCACGAAGGTGCCACCATTGAAGATAAGCTGGGTAAAATGATAAACAGCGATTTCCTCAACGGTATGGAAGTGGTGGATGCCATTGAAGAAATGATTAAGCGGGTGGAGGAAATGAGCATTGGCAAGCGGCAGATTAATTTCAGGCTGCGCGATGCCAGTTACAGCCGCCAGCGCTATTGGGGCGAGCCCTTTCCCATAAAGTATAGCATACAGGACGAGGCGGACTCTCCCTTTGTGGATGATAGTAGTGATGACGAGGCCGATATACCCGTGGCGCTGAACGAAAGCGAATTGCCCCTGGTATTGCCCGCGGTTGAAAGCTATAAGCCTACGGGTGATGGCCGCTCTCCCTTGGCGAACAATGCCGATTGGGTAACCCAGCGCTACGAAACCGATACCATGCCCGGCTATGCGGGCAGTAGCTGGTATTACCTGCGCTATATGGATGCCAAGAACCCAAACGCCTTTGCCTCTAAAGAAGCATTGGATTACTGGCAGGATGTTGACATTTACTTTGGCGGTGCCGAACATGCCGTAGGCCACCTGCTTTACAGCCGCTTTTGGCACAAGGTGTTGTTCGACCTAGGTTATGTAAGCACCGATGAGCCTTTTAAGAAGTTGGTGAACCAGGGTATGATACAGGGGAGAAGTAGTAAAATATATAGAACCTTTCTTACCTATAGGACTGTAATTGGAGCTTCTGTCAGCAATGAGCCAATATATATATCTAAAGATGTTCTTGATTCATTACGTCAAGACGAAGGAATAAGAGAAAACGAAGGGTGGCAAATTTTGAGGAAATTTGTAGAAGAGACTGTTCATATTGAGGTTAATCCATTTAGTATCTTCTATGAACCGCTTATAGAAATTCCTGTTGATATTAGAATAGTAAAAAATGATGTTCTTGATATAGAAGCATTAAGAACATGGCGGTTAGAAAACCGAAATGCATTATTCATTGTAAACCGAAGTGGGGAATTTACCTGCGGTCACGAAGGTGAAAAAATGTCCAAGTCCAAGTATAACGTAGTCAACCCCGATGATGTTATCGCCCGATACGGTGCCGACTGCTTCCGCATGTTTGAGATGTTTTTAGGCCCTATTGAACAAAGCAAACCCTGGGATGATAAAGGTATAAGCGGGGTCAGCAACTTCCTGCGCAAGTTCTGGAGGTTGTTTTACGAGGATGTCACCTTTAAGCAAAAGTGGGACGAAACCGAGCCCACTGATGCCGAGTTTAAGGTGCTTTACAAAACCATTAAAAAGATAGGAGAGGACATCGAAAGCCTGTCGTTTAACACTTCGGTTTCGGCCTTTATGATTTGCGTTAACGAGCTTACCAGCCTCGGCTGCCACAAGCGCAAAGTGCTCGAACCCCTTGTTATTGCCCTGTCGCCATTTGCCCCTTTTATTACCGAAGAGCTTTGGAAAGCCTTGGGAAATAGCGACAGCGTACACCAAACCGGCTTCCCTAAAGTAGAGGAAAAATACCTGGTAGAGAGCGCCTTTAACTACCCGGTTTCTATTAACGGCAAGGTTCGGGCGAA
>JAZKEP010000248.1:0-2428 GCA_040387015.1 Bacteroidota bacterium | reverse complement strand
GGCACCAACGCTTCCATCGTTTTCATATAATTCTACAGGGATGCCTGTTAGGTCGACGAAAGTTTGGGCGAAAAGGTCACTTAGAAAGAGGTTTGCGCTACCTGCTCTGATTACCTTCGGCTGCATGCCGTTTTCTCTTAGGATATCTAATCCATATCGGAAAGAAAAGGCGATCCCTTCCTGTACGGCTCTGAAAATATCAGATTGGGTATGGATGTTCAGGTCGATGCCTAAAAGCTCTGCGCCGGTATATTTGTTGTTCAGCATGCGTTCTGCGCCATTTCCGAAAGGCAAAACCTTTAGTCCTTTACTTCCGATAGGCGCTTGTGCTGCAATTTCATTTAATTCTGAATAAGAGAGATGAGGCGCAAAGGTATTTTTTGCCCAACGGTACATGCTTCCGGTTCCGTTGATGCAGAGGAGTACTCCGGTGTGTTTATTTGTTGGTGCGTAGGTGACGTGGGCAAAAGTATTTACTCTTGACTGTTGATCGTAAGTTAATGAATCGCTAACTCCGTATATTACGCCGGAAGTACCTGCGGTTGCGGCAACTTCTCCGGGTTTTAATACATTTAATGAAAGTGCGTTATTTGGCTGGTCTCCGGCTTTATAGGCTACAGGGATGCCGGGGGTTAAATTTAAAAGTTTCGCTATTTCTTCCTTTACCAGGCCGTGCGTAGAAAATAAGGGTCTTATGGGTGGAATGATCTCTTTTTCAAATCCGTAATAATCCATTATTGATGTTGAGATTTCATCCTTTTCAAAATCCCAAAAGATACCTTCAGATAGGGCAGAAATGCTGGTAGTTATTTCGCCGGTTAATTTCATGGCTATGAAATCGCCGGGAAGCATTATTTTATCAATATTATTGTAGCATTCGGGTTCATTTTGTTTAACCCAAGCTAATTTGGAGGCTGTAAAATTGCCTGGGGAGTTTAAGAGGCTTTTTAAGGATTTTTGGTGTCCAATCTCATCGAAAGCTTTTTCTCCAATTTCAACTGCTCTGCTATCACACCAGATGATGCTGTCTCTTAAAACTTGTTGGGCTGCATCAACTACTACAAGGCCATGCATTTGGTAGGCGATACCGATTGCCTTGATCTGCTTTGGGTCAAACAATCCAGCGGCATTTACTTTTGTAATGGCCTGTTGTGTGTGTTGCCACCAGTCAGACGGAGATTGCTCGGCCCAGCCTGTATGAAGTGATTTGATGGTTGCTTCTTCTTCTGGGTATTGTGCGCTCACTACACTCTTTTGAGTGTGAATATCAACTACAGAAACTTTTATAGACGATGTGCCTATGTCAATACCTAATAAATACATCTGGTTTTTAATTATGTTATGCAAACGGTTGCATAAAGATATAGGTTAATTTATTAAAGTCAAATATTCTTTGAAAAAGTTTCTGAAAGGTTGATGGTCAATAGCTAATGGTCAATGGATTGGATGTTTAGCTTGGTGTTCGTTAATGGTTGATGGTTATGGTGAGTTGTGGACATTTAATCATCAGACCTATATTAAATAATACTTTCGGTCTAGAATGAAATGATTATCTTTAGGTTTAAAGCTCAAAGGCTAAAGCAAATTGCGTGTTAGTAGATTTCTCATTCGAAATGAAAAATGCTTATCAAGTCCGCCTCAAATCCGTATTAAGTCCGTATTAAGTCCGTGTCAAGTCCGGGTATGCTATATGTAAGATGTATTATGGAGGATGGAAGATGTGTATGTAAGATGGAAGTTTTTAACTAAGAGCTTTTATGCTCGGTTGATTGCCTTTCTACCAAGGTTGGGTCTAGTACAACGTGGTCGATGTTTTGATAGGGGCTTTGTTGTTGGATCATTTTAAGGAACATTTGTGCACATTCTTTTCCCATTTGGTTGGGATGTTGATCTATTGTAGATAGGTTGGGGGTGATGTAAGCGGAAAAAGCTTCGTTTGCAAAGCCGATAACTCCGATTTTAGGTGGGGTTTCGCTTACCTCTTTTAGTTTTTTGATGACGCCAAGTGCCGTGAAATCGTCTCCAGCAATGATTGCGTCAGGCTTGTTGTCGTTTCTTAGTAATTTGCTGGCTCCGAATCTGCCATCTTTAATAGATAGTCCGCCGAAAATAATATGGTCTGATATGATTGGCAGGTTATTGTCTTCTAATGCAGCTTTATAGCCTTTTAGCCTATCGTTAAAGACTTTAATTTGGTGGATTGTAGTCACAAAAGCGATCTTTTTATAGCCTTGACTGATCAGGTGTTGAGTGGCTATATAACCAGCTTTGAAGTCATCTAAGGTAACTGTAGGCACTTTTAAATCGATATGGACACGGTCAAACAAGATCAAAGGTTTGTTCTGTTTGATTACCTCTAAGAAATGGGAAACGTCTGCTGTTTCTAGGGACATTGAGGCAATAATTCCATCTACCTGTGCCTCTAATA
>JAZKEP010000247.1:0-1685 GCA_040387015.1 Bacteroidota bacterium | reverse complement strand
AATATGAAAGGGACAACCTGGGTGGGATCACATGCGACGGTCAGGATTACTACAACCAGGAAGCACACATGAACAGTGTGTTTATGCCTAAAACGCGTAAAGTTCAATATCTGGGCTTCTTTAACACGGGTGCGTACCAGGAAGTGCTTAGCGGATACGGAGGCATACACCATTGCTTGCTGCCTAGTCCGAAACACGTGATTATTCGCCGCAACAGGGATGAAACATTCAATTTCGATGTATTCGGTGAAGAACAGAACAGCAAACAGGTATTGAAGATCTTAGGTTACACCTAAGATCTCCGTGCAGCACTGCTCTGGACAGCGCAATTATTGCGGGGGCCTTGAAGGGGCCTTGCCAGGGGGTTGCTAGGGCCTTGCTAGGGCTATAACCTCAGCAAAGCCCCAATAATACCCACCGACCACATCAGTATTTAATACCTTCATGTAGTGTCTATGTGACCTCTCCCCCCCCCAGCGTGTTACTACGTGTGTGTTATTTTGTAAATGGTAGTCTGGCTGTAAGTCTCACCAGGTCTTAAAACCGTATTAGGAAAATCCGGAATATTGATGGCATTCGGTTGATGTTGTGTCTCTACACAAAATCCGTCAAATGCCTGATAATCTTTACCACCCTTCCCATTTTTCACACTTACAAACTTACCGGTATAGAAATGCGCGATAGGTTCCGTACTGTATACGGTTAGTGTGAGGCCGCTCTTTTCTTCAGAGGTCTCAGACGCCAGGGTAAGTTCACCATATTCTTTATCTAGAACATAAGTCTGGTCATATCCTTCCTCTGGATTCCAGTCCCGTCCTATTGGCTTAGCGCCAAGAAAATCATGAATAGTACCTTCCACAGGGATCAAGGTTCCGTCTACTACATAGTTGTCATCCTGCTGCAAATAAAAACTCGCAGGCATTCTATGCACATGATCTTTAACTGAACCACCATCCGGCGATAAGTTAAAATAGCCGTGATGCGTTAAGTTGATCGGAGTAGCCTCATCTGTGGTTGCTTTAAAATCAAGGATCAACTCATCCTCATCGGTGAGTTTAAATGTCAACTGAACAGTTAAATTTCCCGGGAAATTCTCCTCTCCTGCCTCACTCACGTACTGCAACGTCAGCGTTGGATCAATCGTAGACAATACCTCCCAAACCTTTTTATCAAAGCCGCTGTTGCCCCCATGTAAAAAATCATTCCCATTATTGAGCGATAACTGATAGTCTTTACCGTCCAAAGAAAATTTTCCATTCTTAATGCGGTTGGCATATCTGCCGATTGCCGCACCGAAATAAGGATAATTAGCCAGGTATCCTTCGCTTACATATTGATCAAATTCATCAAATCCAAGCACTATATCCTGCTTTTCTCCATGCTTATTGGTCACTATGAATTTATTAATGATGGCCCCGTAATTGTATATTTTCACGTATGTGCCTTTAGTATTGGTCAGTTCAATGCCCAATACTTCTCTTCCATCAATAATTTTGCCTGTATGTACTAGTTTCGTCTTCATTTTGTCTATTAAAATATCATTTTTATTGATTAAAATATCCCTTAAATGTGGCTTTTAAAGCTAATCATTCGCTTCAGAGTCGT
The DNA here is from genome assembly GCA_040387015.1 of Bacteroidota bacterium. Lineage (GTDB taxonomy): Bacteria > Bacteroidota > Bacteroidia > Chitinophagales > LD1 > Bog-950. Next base: position 80 of record JAZKEP010000247.1, on the reverse strand, counting down.
ATATTAGGAGTTCAATTTTATTTGCAGCAATACTATCAATACTTTATTAAAACTAAAACATTAATTTAAAAAATTACAAT
>JAZKEP010000246.1:8292-14442 GCA_040387015.1 Bacteroidota bacterium | reverse complement strand
TCCGCTCTGCCCCTAACCCGGTGCGCTTCGCGCTTAAACTAATTTTGTCATTGCGAGGAAGCGTGCCTCTGCACCCTGACGAAGCAATCTTCCGCCTTGTAATTTGTATTTGCTCCATCTGTTTCATTCCGCCTTTGCGGAAGGAGCAGCCTGTTTGTAGGAAAAAACAAAAATCAATTACGCTCAGTAGGAGCCGTTAGTTTTTTGCCGTTGTTGCGTTTTTGCATACCCTCTGTGAAAAAAGAGATAGGATAAGATCAAACTAAAAACATTTTATTTCACTACCGTCTTTCCAAACAAAAGCGCTGACTTTCGCGCAGAGCGTGTCCGAAAATGCGGAGCATATTTTCGGACGATTCTTTTGGTTCGTTTTCTTCTAAAGAAAATGAACAAGAGAAAAATTAAACACTACTCCTCTACGAAGAGCGCAATGCTTAAATCGCGGCACAAGTTTGGGCAGTTTAGGTTCTGAAATAATTTTTAGCCCAAAGCCTCACAGCCTTGATCTTTTGGTTCTTTTGCGTCAAGGTAAAAGAATAAACCATTCTGCCTTGTCATAATTCCTTTCTGCCTTCTCATATATAGCATCTGCCTTGACATAATTTCTTTCTGCCCTGCAATAATTTCTTTCTGCCGTCTCATAACTCCCTTCTGTCTTTCCGTAACCGCCTTCCGCCTCTTCATGTTTCATTTCCGCCTTGACATAATTTCAATTCGTCTTGACATAATTTCCATTCGCCTTGCCATAATTTCTATTCGCCTTCCCATAACTAACATTCGCCTTACCTTAACCGCTCTTCATCTTTCCATAATTTCCATTCGCCAGTCCTTATTTAGTATTCCTCCTGCCATATTCGCTCTTCACTTTTTCCAATTTCCTATTCGCTTTAGCCTTATTTCCATTCTTTTTTCCTTAAATAAAAAAGTGCAATCCATTTCTCAATTGCGCTTCGCGTTTTTTATTTCATCCTTCCTTTTGCCTGACTACAGAAGGGGCCTCAAATGCAAAAGGCGCGGTTTCCCGCGCCCTTGCTTTCACCACACACCAAACATTATCTCACACTACGCGCAATTCGTCCGCTGTTACCAGTATTTTTGCCTGCATTTCTATTTTCGATTTTACCGAATTGGATATAAGGCAGGCGGCCTCCGATTTCTGTAAGATTCTTTCTGTGCGCTCGCGGTCTTTTTCGTGCGCAATGGTTACCTCGGGAAACATCAGCACCTTTGTCATCAAGAATTTTCCTCCCACCTGTTCCAGAACTCCCTGGCTCTTGACACTAAAGTCGGTGAACTCTAGTTTTGAATTTTCGGCAATTGATAAAAAGGTAGTCATCAGGCAACTGCTTACGGAGGCTGTAAATAAGTGCTCGGGGCTCCACACGCCTTCTACTCCTTTTGGAAATTGAGGAGGAGTAGTAATTTCAATTTCGGTTTCCAGTTCGGGCGAAGACAGGATGCCTTTGCGGTTGCCTGTCCAAACAATATCTACACGATAAGCATGAGGTTCCATATATCTGCGGTTTAAATTTTTAAAATCTTATTGTCCGATTCAAAGCCGTGATGCCCCTGGCTGGTGAGCGAGGTGGTTTCGTCCACATTTATTCCCTGAGCGCGAAGTTCTTCGCGTTTCTTTTCGCGCTCTTCATTTTGTTTTTTCCAGTTGGGGTTATAGCTCACCATTATATTCAACCAGGCCGACCGCGACAGGCGCGTATTAAAAGTAAAGCCGATAAGTGCAGTTATGCCAACGGCTGTAAGAATGTGCGGGATATCCCACTTTAAAACCAGCAGGGTAATCAGCATCACAATCAGCAAGGCACCGGAACTGAAAGTATAACCCATATACATGGCGCCATACCAGAAGCCTGGCTCCTGCTCGTATTTCAATCCGCACACGGGGCAGTTTTCATACATGTCGTAAAATTTCAACTTGTACAAAGGGCTGCGCCAAAGTTTGCCTTCGTGGCAACGCGGACATTTCATGGCTACAATGCTGTATATTTTATTGCCTTTGCTGAACATGGTTTTAATTTTTTTGCGCGAAGCTATTGATAGTAATCAGTTAGCCTGAATATTCTTCAGCAATTCTTCTTTTTCAATAAAGCCTGTATGCTTCCAGGTGCTTTGTTTGTTCTTGTATAGAAACAAGGCAGGCAAGGCATCCACTTTTAAACTTTTTGCAAGGCTTTGGTTTTTGTCGGCATTAATACGAACGGTAACTACCGAGCCGGCCATTTCGGTTTTCATGGCTTCGAGATAAGGGGCCATTTTTTTGCAGGGCCCGCACCAATCGGCATAAAAATCAATCAGCACTTTTTTGTCGGTGTTCAATAATTGATTGAACTCTTCGGTTGTCATTCCCGCATTGTTAGGATTTTCCTCGGGCAGATTTGCACCGCGCCATTTCATAATGCCGCCATTTAATTCATACACGGCTTTAAAACCAAGCGAGCGCATTCTTTCAGCAGCCGAATGACTTCTTGCTCCGCTGAGGCAATAAACAAAAACAGGTTTTTCTTTATTCAGCTCGCTGATGCCGCCTTCAAAGTTGCTGCCGTTCCAATCAATATTTTTTGCTTTTTGCAAATGTCCGTCTGCAAATTCTCCGGGAGTGCGCACATCAAGCACGGGCGCAGAAGGCAATTCATTTATTTTCTCGGCAAAGCCAACTGCATCTAAATTGTAATTAGCGGTTTGTCCGGGCTCTGAGCTTCCTGAACAACTGTTTATCACGAGCGTTATTAATAAGGATAGAAATACGAATGTCTTCTTCATGTTTAAGAATGTTGTTGAATAACCTGTTTCAAAAAGTCAGCAGGTACTACTCCGCTCTGTCTCCACTTCACTTGCCCGTTTTTAAACAGGATAAGCGTAGGCACTCCCTGAATCTGATACGCTGAAGCCACTTGCGGATTTCTGTCCACATCAATTTTGATAATACGTGCTGTGTCACCGATTTTACCTGCAAGTTCTTTTAAGATGGGCGCCATCATTTTGCAGGGTCCGCACCACTCAGCGCTGAAATCTACCAGCACCGGAGTATCTGATTTAATCAACTCAGCAAACGAGTTTGTTTTTTCAGTTATTTCCATTTTAGTTTGATTTTATTTCTTCAAAATCCACTTCTTCAATTTTGTCTGAACTCCTTTTTTGTATTGGTGCAGTGCAACTTTGCATTCCGCAACAACCGGTATTCGTCACAGCCTGAAACAAAAAGAGCGCACCGAAAAATCCCAACATAGAATCGTGCAATTGCACCGCCTGCACTGCGGCATAAATTCCGACTGCTAAACGAAGCCAGCGCATAAAATGCCAGTTGGTAAAGAGCGTTTCTTTCACTTTTTCAATTTTTGTGCTGATTAACCGAATGCCATCCTCCGCCATTCACCACATTGGTAAATCCGTGAGATTGGAGAATGCCTTTTGCGCTCCCGCTTCTCATACCTGATGCGCAACAGGTAATGATTGGTTTGTTCTTATCCAGTTTTTTGAGATTGCTTGCCAGCGTATCTAAAGGAATATTGATAGAACCTTTTACATGCCCTTGTTGATATTCCCCTTTACTGCGAACATCTAAAATGACAGCACCCTCCTGAATCAGTTTTTTCAAATCGGATGATCCATTTGCTCCGAATAGTTTTTTAATCGTGTTTATCATGTGTTTATTTTTTAGGTTTTGTATTTAATCCGAATGGCAAGTACCAAGGACAAAAACCTACCGCGCCAACCAGAATTAAAATTCCGGATAGCACTAACAGCACTGTCGCTAAAGTTCCGCTGATTACATCGCCAAAATAAAGTCCGATGATAATTGCCGCACCGATAAATCTCAGTAAGCGATCTAAAGTTCCCATGTTTGTTTTCATGCTTGTTTGTTTTTATAGTGCAAAGATGCTGCACCATAAAGTCATGGTCGGGAACATATGTTACATAGCGGAATGATTCTTGTCAGGTGAGCAGCTCAATTACATTTCTTCCAAGCTTTACCAAATTTTTCTGCTCCATTTGCCGAAGCAAACGGCTAACGGCTTCACGGTGAGTGTGCAGTTCATCGGCAATTTGCTGATGAGTGATATGAAGCGCATTTGTGTTTATTGCTTTTGAGCGTTCTTGCAGATAGTGCAATAATTGTGTATCCATATTACTGAAAGCAATCAGGTCAATTACATTCAGCAACTCCGAAAAACGGTTGGAGTACGTGTTGTTTACAAACTCTTTCCACTCGCGGAAACGAAACCAGTCATCAACCAATTCAGCAGGAATCATGTAAACTTCGGTATCATCTTCCGCCACTGCTTTAATCATGCTCACCTGATGTGCACGGCAACAGTTGAGTGAAGTAGCACAGGTTTGACCGGGGTAGAGGTGATAAAGAAAAACTTCTTTGCCATCCATACTTTCTCTTATTACCCGAATGCTTCCTTTAATTACTAATGGAACAAAAACAATTTTTGTTCCCGGAGAAATGATGGTCTCTTCTGATGAGAAATTTTTAAGCCGCGCATGTTTGTTGAACTCTGCTACCAGTTGCGGGTCTTTGAAAAAAATGGTTGAAGACATAGAATATTTTGAGGCAAAACTATTTTATCGGACGGCATTTCAGAAGCCACGCTTTCTACCTACAACGTTTGATGCAAGTGTTGTAAACACAATGATAGTTACAGAGCTAATAGGCATTAGTATAGCTGCTACAATCGGACTCATGGTTCCCTGTACTGCAAGGTATATGCCTAATAGGTTGTAGAGAAGAGAGATAGCGAAGCTTGCTTTGATGATGTATAACCCATCCTTTGAAAACTGTAAGAAAGAATTCAACTTTGGAAACTGTGTCGCTTCAATAATTCCATCACAGGCGGGAGAGAAATTATTTACATCATCGCTGATTGCAATACCTACATCCGCTTGTTTAAGCGCACCTGCGTCATTCAATCCGTCACCCAGCATCATCACCTTGCTGCTTTCAGTTTGCAATTGTTTAATGAAGTTTAGTTTATCTGCTGGCTGCTGATGAAATACCAGATTGTTTTCATCGAGATATTGTTTCAGGAAATTCTTTTCAGCATCATTATCGCCACTTACCACATACAAGCCGAATTTCTTTTTCAGTGCAGTAATCAAATCTCCAAATCCTTTTCTGTATTCATTTCTAATAAGGAAGTAGCCTCTCACTTTTCCATTGATGCCCACAAATATTTTAGATGCGTGATTAAAATCCGAGAGTGCATGATTGGCGATGGCATCATCTCCATACAAGTATCTTTTGGAGCCTATCTTTACACAGTTCTCATCTACCCACCCTTCAATTCCCTTTCCTTCCACTTCCCGAAATTCATTGGTGCCTATTAATGCTACTCCTTTCAAAGTTTGATAAATCCTTTTACTCAAAGGATGAGAAGAATGATAAACCAATGATTTAACCAAGCTAAGTTCATAATTGCTTAACTCTTCCCTGATATTAATTTCTGATTTCTGGTTTCTGATTTCTGATTTTACGAACTCAATCTTCGCCTCTTTCGTGTTTGTCAGCGTTCCTGTTTTATCAAAAACAATGCTGTTGATAGATGAAAGATTTTCAATCACCAAAGCATTTTTAAGGTAAATTCCATTACGGCTAAGTATGCGTAATACATTTCCTAAGGTGAAAGGAGAGGAGAGAGCCAGCGCGCATGGACAGGTAATAATCAACACCGAAGTAAAAGCGTTCAGCGCTTTATGGATGCTTTCATTCCACCAAAATAGAGCGGCAACAGTAGCAATGAAGATAACAACAGGCGTAAACCATTTGCTTACCTGCGATGCCAGCGTGCTTATGTTTTGTGCTCCTTCTTTACTAAAAGCAGCATCGTTCCACAGTTGAGTGAGATAGCTGTGCGATACTTCTTTTATTACCTCTATTTCGATAGCTCCCCCAATATGTTTGCCTCCGGCATAAATCATATCGCCTGATTTTTTTGAAACAGGAACTGCTTCTCCGGTAACAAAACTGTAATCAATGTTTGCGCTGCCTTTCAAAAGAATACTGTCAGCCGGTATCAATTCCTGGTTGCGTATTAGCAAGCGGTCATGCACGCGTAGTTTTGTAAGCGGGATAGAAGTTTCCTTTTCATTATTCATTAATGTTACTGCAACAGGAAAGTATGATTTGTA
>JAZKEP010000246.1:0-8249 GCA_040387015.1 Bacteroidota bacterium | reverse complement strand
TGGCGAGCGTATCAAAGTATCCCGCACCCGTATGACTGAATATTTCGTAGCTGCTGCGCCCAAACATTACCAGAATGCCGAGCGCAATGGGAATATCCATATTCAGTGTTCTTTGTTTCAAGGCGTTGTATGCAGAAACGAAAAACTCTTGTGCTGAGTAAAACATCACAGGCAATGCAATGGCGAAATTCAGATAACCGAAAAATTTCCGCATGGGCGATTCAGTCAACGCACTGATGCCGAGGTATTCAGGGAAACTGAGCAACATGATATTGCCGAAGGAGAAGAACGCAATTCCTATTTTGAGGTAATACTGCCTAAGGTGATTTTTCTTTTCCTTTCTGCTTAAATCGTTCAGGTTGATGAGCGGCTCATAACCGATGTGGCTCAAGGTTTCCACTACCTGTCGAAGGTTCAGTTGTGTGTTATCGAAGGTGATACTCACTTCGCGCTTCATAAAATTTACATTGGAGCGCGAGATTCCTTCCTTGAGTTTATAAAGATTCTCTAAAAGGAAGATGCAGGAACTGCAATGGATTTTAGGAATGTAAAAGGTAACTGAAGATATTTTATCATCGGTAAACTGTATGAGTTGTTGCTTAACCTGTTCATCATCCAAGTAGGCAAACTTCTTATCGCTGGTTTTATTCTTCAGCGAAACACCGGGCGCTTCGTTCAGGTTGTAGTAACTGCACAGGTTGTTTTCTTCCAGAATTTCGTAAACGGTTTTGCATCCGCTGCAACAGAAATCCTTTTCGTGTGCCTGAATCACTTCCACACACTCTTCACCGCAGTGATAGCAATTGGTTACAGTTTGTTTCATGAAAAATGCCGCTTGGTTTTCCTAACCTGCGGCATGAAAGAGTCTTTTTGATTTAAGAACGACTTGCTTCTTCTTTGTTGGTGCTGGTGCCAAACATTTCGTAAAGCGGGCACCACATGGCCACGGTTGTTGCAATAGGAACGATAGCGATTAACGCCAGCCACCACGGGCCTACAAGAATTGCATAACAAATCAATACAATAGCGATTAACAATCGAACGAATCCATCAGCTGCTCCGATATTCTTTTTCATGAATGAAAGTTTTAGTTATTTAATACGGCAAAGATGCCGGCATCAGATGTTCTTTAATCTGATTTGGCTCAAGGCAAGAACTGACTTTTATCAGTTGGTTTACATTTTTTATCATTCTCTAATCAGCAAATCATACACCTTTGTTGCTCATGATGATTCAGCTTCTTCTTTTATGGTTATCGTTTATTGCTCCTTCTGCAGAGAGCAATAAGGTGCAAACTATAAGCCTTGAGCAATTGCAGTCAAGCACCATTCAAAACAACGACACGCTTTATGTAGTTAACTTTTGGGCTACCTGGTGCAAACCCTGTGTGGCCGAGATGCCTTATTTTGAAGAAGCGAACACCAAGTTTGCCTCGCAAAAAGTGAAGGTGGTTTTTGTAAGCCTTAATTATCCGCGCGAACTGGCAGCAGTAGATAAATTTGTAAAACAGAAAAAGATTCAGTCAACTGCTTACCTGCTTGATGCAGGAACTCCAAACAGCTGGATTGATAAAATAGAAAAGGAATGGGGGGGCTCTATCCCCGCTACTATCCTTTATAAGAACGGCAAAAAAGTTTTCTTTCGCGAAGGCGAATTCACCCAAATAGAATTAGATTCGATTATTAAAACCAAAATTCAATAGTTATGAAAAAGTTAATGTTTCTCTCAGCAGTTATTTTGTTGCTTTCGTCCTTCAAGCCCGAAGCCGGTTATAAAGTGGGGGATAAAGCCATTGATTTCTCCCTTAAAAATGTGGATGATAAAATGATGTCGCTTGCCGACTTGAAGGATGCGAAGGGTTATATTATAGTGTTTACCTGCAATCATTGCCCCTTCAGTATTAAATACGAAGACCGGATTAATGCCCTCGACAAAAAATATAAGAAGTTAGGATATCCGGTTGTTGCCATCAATCCCAATGATGCTTCGCAGCATGGCAGCGATGATTTTGAGGGTATGAAAACGCGCGCTAAAGAGAAGAAGTTCAGTTTTCCTTACCTGCATGATGAGTCACAGGCCATTGCCACTGCTTATGGCGCTGCGCGCACTCCGCATGTATATATTGTTGAGCGCGGTGCTGCGGGCAACACCGTAAAATATATTGGCGCTATTGACGACAACAGCGACAACGCAAAACAGGTGAAAGAAAAATATGTTGAAAATGCGGTAGATGCCCTGCTTGCCGGTAAAGCGGTAAGCCCTGATTTTACAAAGGCTATTGGCTGCACTATTAAGTGGAAAAAATAATTTAGTAATAGGTTGATTGACGCACAATGCCATTCTGAAAAGGATGGCATTGTTGTTTTAGTGCCTACTTGTTTATGAAATTGCTCAAAATCATTAAAAAACAGCCCCAAAAACCTCATTTTTTGACAAAAAACCTCATGTAACACAACACGGAGCTCATGTAATATTACAAAGCCCTCATGTAATACAACATGGAGCCCATGTAATGTTACAACGCCCTCATGTAATACAACACGGAGCCCATGTAATGTTACAACGCCCTCATGTAATACAACACGGAGCTCATGTAATGTTACAAAGCCCTCATGTAATACAACATGGAGCCCATGTAATGTTACAACGCCCTCATGTAATACAACATGGAGCTCATGTAACATTACATGGCCTTCATGTAATACAACATGGAACTCATGTAACATTACATGGCCTTCAGGTAAAATAACATGGAACTTGTGTAAGGTTGGGCACTTGCCTTAACCGGTGATTCGTTTTAACCGGTCTTCAATAACAATAAGCATTTCAGCTACAGCTTCGCGGCCTTCATTTTCGGTTAAGCCGTAGTGGGCCGTCATCCATTGATAATCGAAATCAAGAAATTTAGTTTGCACGCGCTCCCGCCAAATGTTCATGCCGTAAGCAAATAGTTTGGCTCCTTGTCCCTCTGCACTCGCTTCGCCACTTAACATGGGCAGGGACAGCAATACCAAAACGCACAAGCAGGCATGGCGGTAATCTTCTTCTAATTCTTCACGCGAATAATCCTTCACGCCTTTTTCTTTCAGCAGCCGATAATAGGTTTCAATGGCCTGCTGCTCTACCTGCTTCCGTTTTTGAGTAGTTAAACTCAACACCAGAAAATAAGCAAGGTCAAATATGCCTTTCCCCTGGCGCACCGCCTGCCAGTCAATAAACACAAAACGACCGTTGTTGTCTTTGTCGGGGAATATCATGTTCCCTATCCGCGCATCGCCATGCACTACGGTTTGAGGTTCATTCATGCGACACCAGCTTTCAACCAATATCTTTCGCGAAGCAATACTCCATTTGCCAGCCACCATCGAATCGAAAAAATCAACCGTTACGGGTATAATTGGAAACACTTTTTCCATTCGCTTCGAAGTGTCCTTCCAATAACGGGCATGAAGCGATGCCATGCCATTGAATACTAATTCCAAGTGTTCCGCAGTAATTCCATCATCAACACATTCCTGATACTCTTTGCTGGGCTCCATGTATTCCATCAGCAAACAAAGGTTGCCGGTAAGCAGAGAAAACTCGGCATAATAAACTTCAGGAGACGGCACTTCTTTATCAGTGCAAACAAAATGCTTATTGAAAAAGATTTCTTTAATGTGGTTAAGCTGAACATTGAAAACGGTGCGGTTCCAAACGGTGCCGGATAGAGGCGCAAATTTGGCGATGCATTTCAGGTTTTTTATTGCACCATTAACCGGATAAGTTATTTCCACCAACCCGATATTTGAACGATAGATGATTTCCTGGTTAAGCGGGGTTACGGTAAATGAACTTACCTCCGCTTCGTTAGGCAGCACACCGTTTTTCTTTAAGATAGCAACGCACCATTTTTCCTTGGTTGCAAGATCAGCAGTATGTCGGGGAAATGGTAAAGGGAATTTTAGTTTCCGGTCAAACCAGACAATGATATAGCTGATAAGGGCGAGGTTTAAATTAATATACCACATGCCTGCCAGCTTAAGATTTCTTACGAACCCTCTATTCATCTTTTACCTTTAAAAAAATCTGCGGAAGGAATCTTCTGCAGATAAGTAAGGCATATGTAATCTTTTGTGTCTTATGTTTTCAATTACCCGCGTTTCTTCACATCAAACTCCAGCGGAAAAATAATTTTTACGCTGATGTTACGCCCCATATTCCAAATGCCGCGTTTTCCGTTGGCAGGATTTACATCCGCGTATTTCAACCGGCTCATGTGACTTTGATAGGCAGTGTTGGTTAGGTTCTCTGCCGCAACAATCAGCGTGAAGACTTTTGTTTTTCCCTGCGCAAAAAAATCGAAGCCGGCAGAAACACCCAGCAAACCATAATCAGGTGTAGGTGTTTCGGTGTTGTTTTCAAGCAGTACATGTTTTTGGTGGAAGAAATAATCAAAGCGAACTCCTGCAAATAAATTCTTTATCCATTCCCCGGTTTTGGGAATATCAAAACGCAGCTCACCCCGGTAATGGGCAGGCGGAGTGAAAGGAAGATATTTAGAGCTGTCGGGTTTGTTGAGGTTAACAGCATATACATAGCCAAAAGAATTTTCGAAATGCAGCCAGTCGGCAGGGTGCGGGTGAATATCCATGGTCAGTTCTGCTCCGGCTAACACCGCGTTATTCTGCCTTAACTGAAAAGCGGGTACTGCAGTGCCGTCTTCACCTTCCATCAAACTATCGCCTCCATTTACGCTGCGTAATTTTTGAATATAGATGTAATTCAGAATGGTGTTTTCAAATACATCTAAGGTTACGTTCACATGTTCACTAAGGTAACTCAGGCCGGCATCTATCTGGTAGCTTGATTCCGGTTTCAGTTTATCATTGCCGTATTCGTAACGGAAGGCTCCTTCGTGTTGCCCGTTCGAAGCCAACTCGGCTGCCACAGGTGCCCGGAAACCTTTTGCTGCATTCAGCTTTATAATCCAGCTATCACCGACATGATAAGAGAACCCGATGCTTCCGGAAATATTCCAGAACATTCTTTTCAGCGTGTTGAATCGTTGACTTGCGGATGTATCGGCAGCATTCGTTACCTCATCATTATTGTTCAGATACAAACTTTCAGAATTGAAAAAGCGATTGTCAAATCGCAGTCCCGCTTCAAAGAATATTTTTTTAAACCTGCGCTGGGTAACTCCGAAAAAACCGTAGTCGAATAAATTATAGTCAGGTATCACAAACTCATTGCCCTTATTCATACTTTGCTGATACAGGCTACTGATTCCAAACGTGGTGTTCCACTCCTTCATCTCAGGCAAATGATATTGCACATCGAGCGAGCCGGTATGCATCAGAAAATGTAAACCGGGCACTTGCGAATTAGCGGCATCGCCAAATTCTCTGCGCTCGTTCATCTGCCATCCGCCATTTAATACCAGGCTTCCTCGGCCGATAAAGATTTTATTCTGCATCGAAACCCGATGATGGTTAATGCGCTGGTTAGGTATTGCTATGTTGTAACCTTTCAAATCATTCCTTGCGGCAGCAAAGGTAAACAGGCTGTCACCGATAGCTTTATCATAAATAAAATTTCCGCTGCTGTCGCGAACACCTTCGTTCAATCCTATTTGCTGATTGAACGAAGTGAATGAAATATTTGAATAGCCCCATTTCTTTGTCAGGCCCATGCCTCCGTTTACATTCCATTCTTTAAAACCGGTATTCCACACTTTCCCGTCAAAGCGATTGGAGTAATTACCTGCTGTTTTATTACTGCCGCGAATTGTCCAGTTAAATCCCTTGATGTTGCCGGCATTCATCAAGCTGGAGCTGATGAGATTATTGTTCGATTGATAATTCAACATAGCGTTTACCGCCACCCTTCCTTCAGACAAAGGCTGATGCGGAAGAAAGTTTATTACACCCGCAATGGCATCGCTGCCATACATTAAACTGCCGGGGCCGCGCAGAATCTCAACCTGGCCAATGCTGGCTTCGTCAATCTCGATGCCGTGCTCATCGCCCCATTGCTGTCCTTCCTGTTTGAAACCATCATTCAAAGTAACCACACGGTTATAACCCAAGCCGCGAATTACAGGTTTCGAAATGGCAGCCCCGGTACTGATGGATGATATGCCGGGCAGTTTCGAAATGGCTTCAATAAGATTGGTAGAAGTGATGCCCTCCAATTCTGTTTCATTAATAAGAGTAATAGCAATGGGTGATTCCCGTACTTCTGTTGCTTTTGAAACGCCCGTTACTATAACATCACTTAGTTCAGCAGCGGTAAAGGAAAGGAATACAGATATTGTGGTGTCGCTATAAAGTTTAAGCGGGATATTCTGGGAAGCATACCCCACATATTTTATGTTCAGTAAGAAGTTTCCATCAGGGAGGTTGTTGAAAGTAAAATTTCCTGAAGCATCGGTAGCAGTACCTCGCTTCAGTTCGGGTATAAAAACTCCTGCCCCCGAAAGCAGTTGGCTTGATGCTTTATCAAACACTACTCCGTTCAGAGTTATCTGTGCCGAAACAGTGTAAATGATAAACATGCTTGCTATGACACATGCAATATTCTTCATGATATATTTTTAGTCAATAAAATAATAGTAATACCGCGTCCTGTAGAGACGCTTTGGAAGGAACTAACTGATAGAAGGAGGGCCCCGCAGAGAATTAGCGAAGTTCCTGATGGACAAGGCAGGAGATAAGTAGATGCAAGGAATATCCTGCCGTGTTACGTGTGGATGATTAAATTGCGGATATGAAATATGATCAGTAAAAAAGGAAACATCGAATTTGCAGACAGAACAATCGCTGTGGGAATCTTCGGTGTGGAGATGGTTTTCGCAATGCTCATGAGCAGCATGATGTTCTGCAAACAGATAATGCGTTTCATGTACCGAAACAGTAAACAACACAATAGCTGCAAAAGCAAAGGAAAATGCTTTCAGTAAAACATTTGAACGTTTCATCTGTTTTCAAAGGTAATCGCTTTCACGAAATCCCAATTTGCCTCTCATTTTTGAAAACCTTTTACGGTATTAGCTAATTGTTATTTTTGCCCCCTTTTTAAAGGATACTAAAGAAGAAATTATACGCAATAAATTTTTACATGTCGTTTAAGGAAGTTTATATAATCCGTGCAGCTCATTTTTTTCCTAATAGCCCCGTTTCTAATGATGAAATGGAAAGCTATCTTGGATTGATTAATGGTAGACCCAGCAAATCACGCGGTATTGTTTTGCGAAATAACGGCATTAAGCGTAGGTATTATGCTTTAGAGAAGGGAGGGAAAGCAACACATACCAATGCTCAAATGGTGTCTTTAGCTGTGCGTGAGCTTTTTAAAAGCAATCCCGAGGAATTAAAATCTATTCAACTGCTTACCTGCGGCACTTCATCGCCAGATCAGGTAATGCCTTCGCATGGTATTATGGTGCACGGTTGGTTGCCTGAAGCGGGACCGGTAGAGGTGCTTTCTCCTGCAGGCAATTGTTGCGCTGGTTTGCAGGCATTGAAGTATGCTTATTTGTCGGTAAAGAGTGGTGAAGTAAATACAGCGGTGAGCGCAGGCTCTGAAAGAACTTCAAGGCTGATGTGTGCTGATAGTTTTAAAGAAGAGGCAAAGAATTTAGCTGCGATTGAAGATAATCCCTATCTCGCTTTCGAAAAAGATTTTTTGCGCTGGATGTTGAGTGACGGAGCGGGCGCTTTTCTGGTGTCAGATAAAAAGAACGAAGCAGGAGTATCCTTGCGGATAGAGTGGATGGAAAGCGCATCCTATGCTCATCTGGTAGACACCTGCATGTATCAGGGAAGTGATAAACTGCCGGATGGAACATTGCAGAGTTACATGGAATATACGGCAGAAGAAATTACCGGTAAGTCCATCTTCACCATGAAACAGGATGTTAAACTTCTAGATAAGTATATTGTTGAGTTAGGCTATGAAACGTTGAAAAATATCATTGATAAAAAAGGGCTAAACATTTCTGAACTCGACTTTTTCCTTCCGCATATCTCCAGTGAATTTTTTAGAAAGAAAATTGCAGCAAAACTCGAAGAGAAAGGAATCGGAATTCCGCAGGATAAATGGTTCAGTAATCTGAGTCAGGTTGGTAACGTGGGTGCCGGTTCGGTTTACCTGATGATTGACGAATTGCTTAACACCGGTAGATTGCATAAAGGCCAGAAATTACTTCTTATGGTTCCTGAAAGTGCACGCTTTGCGTATGTTTATGCTTACCTAACCGTTTGCTG
>JAZKEP010000245.1:1154-3257 GCA_040387015.1 Bacteroidota bacterium | reverse complement strand
TCAATTCGATATCGGTTAAGCTCTGTGCTGCCGTTTGCCTCAGCAATAGTTCAAGTACCAATAAGCGCATGGCTGTTGGCGCAATATGATGTTCCGATAGTTTCTTTTCAAGTTCTTGCATATTTCCTAATTAATGTCCTTCACCTTCCTCTTCCGTATTTTTCACTTTACTGAGCAGGTCGTAAGCACCCTTCACTACCACCTTTGCACCGCTAAGCAATTCGGTTGCTGATACTTGTGTATAACCGTTTTCAGCAACTCCTGTTTTTACTTCCACCATTTTAAATTCATACATTTTCCCTTTACTAGGCTGTGCAATAAATACATATTTTTTACCTTCAAACTCCACAATGGATTGATCTGGCAATGCTTCAACCTCATTTGTTCCACTTTCTACATAGGCCTTTAGGTACATGCCCGGTATGAGCTGTGTATCTTCCTTATCCAAATGGCAATGGATCTGTACGGTACGTTCCTTGCTGATCTCCCTCCCAATCAAAAATACAGTTGCCATTCTTTCGGCCTGTTCATTGGCAAGTGTAAACCTAACCTTCTGTCCAAGCTTTAGCTTAGGTACATCTTTTTCAAATACGGTTAGCTCCGCATGTAAATGTTCGGTATCGGCAATCTTAAAAAGAACATCTGTTGTACTGGCAAACGCACCTATATTTGTATTTACCTGGGTTACATAGCCGCTGATCGGCGCATATAAGTTAAAGGTTTTTCTGATACTTCCCTTTTCCAGCTCTGCAAAATTAATATCCAAGAGGGATAGTTTTGTCTTTTGCCCTAACAATCTTGCACTAACACTGTTGAATTCGCTCTTCGCCTTTTGCAGTGCTTTTTTAGAGTTCACGTTTTCTTTGTCCAACTCTTCCTGACGTTCAAGTTCCTGTTTTAAAAATAACAATTGGCTCCTGTAGTCAAGGTAATCTTGCTGCATCTGGATAAACTCTGGGTTCTGCATTACGGCAACCAATGTTCCCTTTTTAACCTTCATGCCCTGCAGCATTTCGGTATTTTTAACAATGCCTTCTAGCGGGGTTGATACCGAAACCAGGCTTTTTGGAGGAAGATCAAGTACACCATTAACCTTGGTCGTGCCACTTAACGCCTTCATTTCTAAAACACCTAGCGTAATCTCCGCCACCTTATATTGCTCTGGCGTAAGCGAAACCAAGCCATCTTCATGGTGTTCTTCTTTTGCGGGTTCTTTTTCTTCCTTTGGGCTTCCACATGATGCGAGAATCAAAGCTGTAATCAAGAGGAAGCTATATTTGAATAGGGATTTCATATTCTTGTTATTAAAGATCATTAATTGTTTCCTTTTAAATATTCGATTTGGTTAATACTTTGAATAAGCTGAAGCAAAGCCATCAGATGATTTTCCTGTATAGCATTAACCTGTTTAAGATTGAGGAGATATTCGGCATAACCGATTTCTCCATTCTGGTAAGCAATCCGGCTATTTTTTAAGATCAGCGCAGCATTGGCAAGGGCCGAAGTTTTGAAATAACGAAACCGCGCACCGTTCTTTAGGTATTCGTTAACTGCCTGGGCATACTGTCCCTGAGTTTGCTTGAGGGAAAGATCAAGATCGTTTGCAACAATTTCCTTGGTAACCGCAGCAGCTTTTGCTTTGGCAGAAAAAGAGCCGTAAAAGATCGGAATAGCTAAGCCAAGCTGGAAACCCTGGAAACGTTTGTCCCTCCCGTAGAATACTTCAGTACCATTGCTATTCTGGAAACCTGTTAAAGATTGGTTAAAATAACCCAACGTAACATCTGGTAAAGCCTTGGCCAGCTCAACCTTCCTTTGTTTTTCGGCCACCAGAACCTGTTGCCTTAGGTAGCTTAGGTTAGGGTTTTTACTTAATGCACTAGTATCGCCCAGTAAAGGGACAACAGATTCCATAAGATAAGGATCTGCTAATGTTGTAACGGGTACACCAAGTAATACACTCAGCTGATTTTTATAAATTGTAATGTCCGATTGGTTCTGCTCCAAAAGATTTTGTACATCTTTCAGCTGTGTCTCTGCAGTTACCTTTTCAAGCATCGTTCCCTCTCCTGTTTTATATTTCATCGCAGCCGACTTTAGAAA
>JAZKEP010000245.1:0-1144 GCA_040387015.1 Bacteroidota bacterium | reverse complement strand
CCCGAATAAATACTATCCTGCGATTGCAATAACCGCTCCTTTGAATACAGATATTGCAGGTTGGTGTAAACCGTTTTCACCTTAAATATCAATTCGTTTTTGGTTGCTGCTAATTGATACTCACTTGCCTTGATCCTTTCTTTTCCAAGTGAGGCATTTGCCGAAAAGAGGGTTGGAAAAGGAATAGTCTGTGAAATGGTAATGTTATTATCGTTTTTCACCAAACTATTGTACTGCCCATAAAGAAGAGAAACATCTGTCTTTGGCATTTCAAATGATGTCTTTTTTAGCTGCTGCTGAAGCTCTACACTGAGTTTACCACCATTGACCAGAGGGTTGTTCAACAAAGCGGCATCAACTGCCTGTTTAATGCTTATTGGGGCAGATTGGCCATGAACTGTTCCTGTGCCGAATAATATCAAAGCCAAGATCAATACACCTGCGATTGGAGCTAATCTAATTTTCTTCTTCCCAATCTTCTCTACCCAAATGTATAAGATAGGCAGCACCAATAAAGTGAGCAGTGTTGCGGAGAATAGCCCACCAATCACTACCGTTGCCAAAGGACGTTGCACTTCTGCCCCACTACCACCAGAAATGGCCATCGGCAGAAACCCAAGAGAAGCTACCAAAGCTGTCATGATTACCGGACGAAGCCTTACTGAAGTTCCTGTTCTTATAATTGTTAATAGATCTTTCATTCCTTCTTTTTTTAATCTGTTAAACTCACTGATCAATACAATCCCATTTAGCACCGCAACGCCAAACAAGGCAATAAAACCGATGCCCGCAGAAATGCTGAATGGCATCCCCCTTGCCCATAGTGCAAATACACCGCCGATTGCTGAGAGCGGAATTGCGGTAAAGATGAGCAGTGCATGCTTGAAGGAAGAAAAAGTGAGATAAAGCAATAAAAGGATCAACAGCAACGCCAGAGGAACGGCAATAGATAGTCGTTTATTGGCTGCTTGTAGGTTTTCAAATGTCCCTCCATAACTTGGATAATAACCCGGTGCAAACTTAATTTCGCTGTCTATCTTTTGCTGAATTTCTTTTACGATGCTTTCTACATCCCTTCCCCTAATATTGAAACCGACCATGATCCTGCGCTTGGCATCATCACGCTGAATTTGGTTCGGACCTT
>JAZKEP010000244.1:0-4125 GCA_040387015.1 Bacteroidota bacterium | reverse complement strand
CATTTAATCCTTGGTTAAATATTCCAGTAAGTTTGAATTTGATTCCTGGTAAAGCATTATAGTTATTAAATAGAGTAGTAGGCATTCCACCTGGAATACTATCTAAGTGCACCCAAATACGGGCATAAGCATTATAATTATTTCCACCACCATCATAATTGGTCGAAATGATAATATCGCCAATTGTAGTTGCCGCGCCTGTAGCATTAAACTTCCAAGCTGTGTGTCCTGAATCCGTTCCGGTACCAGCCAATGGCTGACCCGGTGTATAAACTATATTAGTAGAACGGAAAAATTCATAATCGCTGTATGCAGAACCTCCCACATCACGTAACGATGCACCTAAGAATACCCAAAGTGAATCATTCGTTAAATCCCTTCTGGCATGTGCATACACATCTATAAAGTCATCTTTTTGCGGTGTGGACCCGATTTTTGTTTCCCAAGTGTTAGGATTGTCAGAACTTGCATCTGCTGTTCCTCCGAACACAGTTGAATCAGGTTCCGCGGCTGTATGATTATCGCGAACATAACGCGCGTCAATCCATAAATAGTTTCCTACTATGGTATTTGGCGGAACTGATTGATTCCTGGTAAAGGTACGATTTCTTCCAGCCCTGTTTGTAGTGGAAAGAAAATTGCGAAGCGCAGTTGCACCAGTGGTGTCAATTACGCCTCTCCCCGTCCCCGGGCTTTTAGGAAACCAGTCATCGGTACCCAATTGCGGAGTTAAATTGGTATCAATACCAAACTCTAACTTGTTCGCGTAAACATCGGCATCAACACCAAAGTTGGCTTTCAATCCCGAGGTATCAATAATCAGCTGTGAAAAAATATTGCCCGAAACCAGCATGGTAACAAGCAAGGCAAATAAACTTTTAGCTCTTAAAGAGTTTTTAATTCCGCTAAAGTTTGACGGGGGTAAACAATTACAGTCCATAGTTCTGATTTTAGTGTTATTGACAAAAATTAATTTACTAGTGTGTCGTTGAATTCAGACGAACTCAAACGGGAGTGCAAAATAGACCCACTTTTTAAAAAAAGCAAGGGTTAGCTTAAAATATTTTCAAAAATAGTTTCAACATGTTTTGCGACACGATGCAAAAATGAAGTTTTCTCCCTATAAGAAAGTAAAATAATGCCTTTTAAATCTTTTAATTTTTGTATATCCCTTTAACAGTGCTTTTTGAGTGTATGGCAGCATTTAATTCTGTATAGTAGCCTTTTTATCTCTTTAATTAATACACATAAGACAGCACAATCACAAACCGTGATGAATATAGATACCCTACTACATGTTTAAACAGATAGAATTAATCTCCATCTGATTTCCACTTGCATCCTTTCTACTTGACTTTTATCGTATTGCACTTTACCTTATTGTCATTCTAAGTCAAAAATCGGTGTAATCAATGAAGAGTATAAAAGTTATGCATGGCCCCACCACTCAAGTGACAGAGTCCCTGGCCATCTATTTGAAAGAGATACGCGGAACCGATTTTTTAACCTCCGATGAAGAGTGTGACCTTATTAAAAGTATTAGAAAAGGGAATTTAATGGCCCTCGAAAAACTGGTAAAATGCAACCTGCGCTTTGTTGTTTCCATTGCTAAACATTACCAGCATCAGGGTATTAGTCTATCCGACCTGATTAGTGAAGGAAACCTTGGCTTGCTGAAAGCAGCACAGCGATATGACGAAACCCGCGGGTTCAAGTTTATTTCTTACGCTGTATGGTGGATTCGCCAGTCTATTATGCAGGCCTTATGTGAGCACTCCCGCATAGTAAGGCTACCTCGAAATAAAATTAACTCGATAAGGAGTATAGGTGAAGCTTTTACCCAATTGGAACAGGAGTTTGAGCGCGAACCAAGTCTTGATGAACTTGCCTATCTTCTTAATATAGAGCTTTCAGATGTGCAAAGTATGCTCGGGTTCCGGGTAAAACAGGTATCTATTGATGCCCCGCTTAAAGAAGACGAATTGAAATCTTTAGCCGATATACTCAAAAACCCCAATGCCGAGCCCCCTGATCATGATATTGCAAATAATCAATCGTTGAAGAAAGAAGTTGAATTTCTGCTTACAGGTTTGAAACACAACCAGGCAGAGGTTGTAAGAATGTATTATGGCCTGGATGGAGAAGAACCAATGACAATGCTGGAAATTAGCAAAAAAATGAAAGTAACAAGCGAGCGAATACGGCAAATTAAACAGGTTGCCCTGAACAAGTTAAAGAAAACCAGCCGTTATAAAATTCTGCAAGACTACATACGCATATAATAAAGAAGCAGGATACGGCACTTTTCAGCGCTATATCCTGCTCTATGTCTTCCTTTTTGTTTCTTCGAATTGTTCCTATCTCTTAGAAGTCTTTCCGGTATACACCTTCTCTCCATCTTTAATACTGAATATATATATGCCTTCAGGAAGGTTTGTAGCTATCTTGTTTAAGACTGATGAATTCAACTTCTGCCCCATTACTACCTGCCCATTGGCATTCATTAGTGCGAAAGAAGGTGAAACAAGTTCAGAACCTGAAAGGTCAACCATAAAATCATTCCCGTTCCAATAAGCCTTTATCGAACTGTATTCATTATCGTTTATACCGGTAAATGCAGTTACAATTATCACTACTTCCTGTGAAACTACTTTATCGCTAGCTGAGTTAGTTGATTCACATACTATATAGTATGGACTTATAATATTAAAGCGCGGAGTCAAAGTGGCTCCTGTTTCGGACGGATTAAAAGTTGTATATCCCAAACCTGAGCTTTGTGAGTATTTCCAAACGCGAGTGGCGGGGTGAGTTTCGGCAACTGAAATTGCGGTTCCGAATTGTCCCTGCATAAGGCGCTGCGTATCTGCAGGGGCAACACTTACTTCAAACGGAACAACCAGTAAGTTGTTACCGTTATCGCTTCCAGTAACAGCAGGGTTTGTAGATATTACTCTTATTCTATAACCTGCTCCTGCCACTGAAGACGAAGGAATGGAAGCGCTGATGGTTCCGATAGAAGTTCCTGCTAGGGTACCAATCTCTACCGGGCTTGTAAAGTTTCCTGTATTATCAGAAAGTTGGGCTTTGAAAACGTTGCCTGAATTGAATACCACATCGGAAGTAAAGTCAACATTTACCGCTGGCGATAAATTTGCCGAAACCAGGAAAGGCGAACCGCTAACTGCCAAGGTAGTAATGACTGAGCCATTGGTTACTACAATCGCTACCTCGTTGCTGATTACTTCATCCGTATAAGTATTGGTTGAAACTGCTACTATATAGTAAGTGCCGGGTATAGAAAAATTAGGGATATAAGCGCTACCTGTTTCTGCCGGAACAAAGCTTGTGTAAGCAGTGCCACTGGTGGTTGAATATTTCCACTCGTGCGTGGCGCTTTGAGTGGCAGCAACGGTAATGGCCGAACCGTTGGTGCTGTGCTGTATAGTTTGAGTAGTGGCCGGAGAAATAAAATTGCCGAACTGATCAACCACTAAATTGGTGCCGTTATCGCTGCCCAATACTACGGGGTTATCTGAAATTACTCTTATTCTGTAACGGGTTCCCGGTATTGTAGTGGCAGGTATGATGGCTGATATAATTCCCGGAATTGTATCTGCTAGGCTTCCTATATCTGTAGGGTTAGTGAACGAACCATTCGCATCGGAAAGCTGTGCTGTGAAAGTATTTCCTGCATTAAAGGTTCCGTTGGTAGTATAAGGAACAAGCACCATTGCATCGGGTGCTGAAAGGCTGAACTCAAAAGGCGAACCGACTACCGGTCCGGTGCTAAGCGTAGCATTACCAACCGAGATAATTACTTCATTGCTGGTAACAAACACGTTGTTTATCTCGCTTAAACAAATAACATAATAAATGCCTGCCACACTAAAATTCGGAACATAAGTAGTGGCTCCGGTTATAGGAGGAGCAAAAGAAACATAAGGGCCGCCTGCAACAGTGGCGTATTTCCATTCGCGCCACATACCTGTCGGGCTCTCTCTTACAGTAAGGGTATCACCGTTCACTCCTACTAATATACTTTGTGGCGAAGCAGGTATTACACTGTTTGATACTACTGTAATAAGCACTTCATTGCTAACCACTTCTAACCCTCCGGGGAAGGTA
>JAZKEP010000243.1:0-8241 GCA_040387015.1 Bacteroidota bacterium | reverse complement strand
ATTCTTTGCGCTCTACAAATTTGTGGATGGTTTCACCATACGTTTTAATAGCACTCATAACCACATGGCCTGCGTCATCTCTAAAAACAGTAGGTTCCATAACTGCTACCGCGCCACGCTTTGTTGTTTCTTCAAAACTTTTTCGGGCATCATCTACCCACAAGGCAAGCACCTTTACACCATCGCCATGCTGCAAAACATGCTTAGATATTTCGCTGTCCGGTAAAAGGGAGGTTGTAAGCACCAAACGTATTTTGCCCTGCTGTAAAACATAGCTTGCTTTATCGCGAACCCCTGTTTCGGGGCCTGCATAAGCTACTAACTCATAGCCCCATGCATGCTGATAGTAGTAAGCAGATTGCTTGGCATTACCTACGTAAAATTCTACATGATCTGTTCCGTTAAGCGGCAGAAAATCTTCTGCTACCTCTGATTTTGGCCTGTCTAATGTTGTTTCCATGTTATTACTTTTTATGCTCACTCAATATCAGGGCTTGCTGAAGTTTTTTTTTGAGGTGAATCAATCCAGGAGCGATAATAGCCAGCGTCTTCAATCTTAACAGCATCCTCTGTTAACCAAAGCGGTTTAAAGGTATCTACCATTACCGCTAATTCTTTTGTTTCATACTTGCCAATACTCTTCTCCACTGTTCCTGGATGAGGGCCATGAGGAATTCCAATAGGGTGAAGCGTAATCATTCCGCGTTCAACATGTTTGCGGCTCATAAAATCACCATCAACATAATATAGCACTTCATCGCTGTCTACATTGCTGTGGTTGTAAGGTGCAGGAATGCTCTGCGGATGATAATCGTATTTTCGCGGTACAAAAGAACAGATTACAAAATTATGTGCTTCGAATGTTTGATGCACCGGTGGCGGTTGATGAACCCTGCCTGTAATAGGTTCAAAGTCGTGAATTGAGAAGATATAAGGATAGTGGTTGCCATCCCAGCCTATGGCATCAAACGGATGCGCAGCATAATGATAAGGATAAAGCAACCCTTGCTTTTTAATGTAAACAAGAAAGTCGCCTTTACGGTCATTAGTAACTAAGTTCTGGGGCGCCATAATATCTCGCTCACAAAAAGGAGAATGCTCAAGGAACTGGCCAAATTCATTTCGGTAACGCTTAGGATACACTACAGGTGAAAACGACTCCACAATAAACAAACGGTTATCTTTTGTCGCAAACTCAATCTGGTAGATAGTTCCTCTAGGAATTACAATATAATCTCCATACTTAAATTTTAACTCGCCAAAAACAGATTTCAAAACTCCCGTTCCTTCATGAATAAAAATTACCTCATCGGTATCGCTGTTTTTATAGAAGTAGCCTTTCATTGATTTTTGAGGAGCTGCTAATACAATGTGCACATCATTATTAACTAATACAGGCTTGCGCGATTTCAAAAAGTCCTCTTCCGGTTTTATCTCAAAACCCTTATAGCAACGGTGCTGCATGTTTTTCAGCGAAGCAATCTTTGGCGTTACATCAATGGGCTCATCAATTTTCTTAACCAGGGTAGGAGGGTGGCAGTGGTAAATAAGAGAATAAACACTATGAAACCCTTCGGTAGAAACCAACTGCTCACTATACAATCCGCCTTTGGACTTTTTGAATTGTGTATGCCGCTTATGCGGAATTTTTCCCCGTTTTTGATAATGAGGCATTGAATTTAATTTTTAATAGCATGTATCACCTGATACATTTTCAAACCTACACAATTCTTAAAATGTTTCATGTGTTTACGATATTTTTTTTACTTAGATAGTGTGCATTTGCTTCCATCTAAATACCGTAAGCCCTCTACATTAGCACCTACTTCTACTACTATATCTCTCTATTGAACAGAAGTATTACTGGAAACGTCATTCTGTTTAAACTCCCAACGAATTAATTGTTGTTGTCTAAACTGACACAGCCACCCACGGTGGTATACGAGCCTGGCTACATTCCTGCATTTATTTGCATCTTCCGTTTTGTAAACTAATACTATGTCCATACAAATTATCGGAGCAGGTTTCGGGCGTACCGGCACTGCTTCGCTTAAACTTGCTCTCGAAAAATTAGGCTTCGACAAATGCTATCACATGAGCGAGCTTATTCAGAACCCGCAGCAGGTAATCCATTGGGAAACCCTGCAGGCAGGAGGGGAGCCCGACTGGGAAACGCTGTTCAGCGGTTACAAGGCTACGGTTGACTTTCCCGGTTGCATGTATTACCGGCAGATGATGAAAAAATATCCCGATGCAAAAGTGATACTTACCATCCGGGATGCCGACAAATGGTACAAGAGCGCCAGCGACACCATTTACCGAGTATCCAAGGATAACACAGCAAGGACTTTTATTAAAATCTTGGGCTTTTTTATTCCTAAGGTTCGAAATATGGCACGGGTGTTTGCTTTTGCCAGCAATACCCTTTGGAAAAAGATGTTTGCCGGCAGGTTTGAAGACAAGGAATTTGCAAAATTAGTCTTCAACAAATTTAATAACGATGTAATTGCCTATGTACCCAAGGAGAAGCTCTTGATATTTGAAATAAAACAAGGTTGGGAGCCGCTGTGTAAGTTCCTCAATGTCCCCGTACCTGCCGAACCTTTCCCCAAGGTGAACGACACTGAAGAATTCAATAACCGGAGAAAACTTTTTAAGAGAAAGAAGTGAGAGGAAGGTTGTAGGCTTACAATTATCAAAACTTCCGGCACCCGAAATAACATTAGAAGAACTCGGTTTTGATAATAAATTGCGCCTCATTCCTAAAAAGGTCCGTTAAGCATGCGCCAGTTTTTCATTATAGCCCATAATCCCAATTCGGTCAAAAGTGCCGTCCGATTTCTCAAGAAAGGAGCCAACGCTCTGCAGCCTGATGTATGTTATCATCCCGATAAAGATGATTTTTTTATGTACGACAAAGATAAGTTCTGGGAACGATGGAACCCTTTCATCAAAAAGCCGCGCCTGGCAGATTACCTCAGTAAATTTTCGGCTGTGCTTACTGCAGAGCCTTACAACTTAGCCCTGCTTGCTTTCGATTTAAAGGGGCCCTACACCAAAGATGACTCCGAAGTATTTGCATATGACATCAACCGGCTTTACCAAATCATAAGAGATAACTTCTCGCTGGCTCATCCCGATGTAGCTATCCTTACCACTGTAGCCAGCGAAGACGGCTTTCGCTTTCTCGTAAACATTAAAGGCAATCAAAGGCCCAATGAAATAATAGGGGTCGACCAGCACATCCGCTGTACCGAGGTACACGACTTCTTTAAATACTCGGGCTTGTCTTATACATATGCCACAGGTACTAGCGCACCACTCCCTGCCGATAGCAAAACATTTATAGACGATATTACCTACGCCATCAAGCTTCGCAACTTCGGGCAAAGCTTTAAACTGGTATATATCTGGACCCTTACGCTCAAGCAAACCATGGAAACATATCTTGACATGGATGTCGATGGAATGCTGGTGAATAAAAACAGGGTAAACGAACTGCTCCAACTTCTCAGCACCAAATACTCGGGTAAATACCAACTGGCTAAAAGAGGATGGAAACCTTTCGCTACACGTTGATACAACTTCTGTAATATCACTTATTAACTCATCTTTATGCGGAAAACAAATGGCTTACAGATGGTATTAATCAAGCTTACAAGGATTATGTAAAGGAATGCTTTACTCTATTTCACACGCTCTGCTAGCACCAACTGATTAGTAAAACACCTAAACACCCGGTCTTCGAAATGATAAATAGCAGCACTTAGCCGTTTGTAGGTATAGAGCTGTATTGGTTTTCATGAATCATGTAGGCTTTTGCCTATCGGTCATGCAACAGCTTTATCTTTATGCCGCGCCTTTTATCTTTAAACTTACGCAGTTCAAGCGTCTTTTTCACACTAGCTGTTTATATACCGGGTTTTATAAACATCGTATTTTTCCTTAGCTTCGGGGTAGTCGGAAAAAATCTCAAAAGAGTACACCTCATTTTCAAGGTCAAGATATTCGTTTTCTCCGGTAGGTTCGCAAATGCCACGTGCACAGGCGCTCATCAGCTTAACAGTCATTCCCGCCACAATTACGTTATAAGTTCTGTTGCCGTCACTTTCAAGGCGAATCTCCAGGGCCTTGGCTTTGTTTTGATCTTGCAATATTTTTTTACGCATAAACTATAGATTTTATGACGCTAAATTAATTAGTAATTTATTTAGTAAATATAATTTCGCAAAATTATTTTTCGGTTTCAACCTTATCATTCATTATAAACCCATCAAATGGCTATTTTCTCTCCGTTTTAACCCATTTTCCATATAAACCATCTGCCGAATTAGAGAAACTGTCCGTCATTTGTATACGACTGTCTTTCATTTGTACTCAAGTGAAACTCATTTGTACCCAACTGGTCGTCATTTGTATTCGGCTGTAAGTCATTTGTACTCAACTGTCGGCCATTTGTACGCGACTGTCAGTCACTTGTAAATCATCCAAGTTCACTTTTACAATGTGTTATCTATAGCAGAAAGAAATAACCAATGCCCAATAGCTAAACTGCTCTGTGAATTCTTAAAATCGCAATCTCACCTGCAATTTTATCTCGCTTTTATGGTTGGTTTCATTCAGGTCTAACCCGCTACCTGTTGTTTTCGAATCGAAGTAATTGGTTTGTGACCACCTCGCCCAAACATCAATGTTTCGGGTAATGGCATACCGAAGGGTAAGATAATAGCGCATTCCGTTGCCGTAGTAAGCAGGTATAGAAAAGGAATACAACACATCATTTTCATAAGCATAAATGCGCGAGTTGTAAGAAGATGTTTTAAAAATGGCCAAGCGCGCGTTGAACGAAAGGGGAATACGCATCATCTTAAAATTCACATCCTGGTATATCACAAAGCCGTTTTCGCGCTTAAGGTTTCCTAAACGGTAGAAACTCAACTCCACACGAGTAGCCAGCGACACAGCATCGGATATTTTGTATTTTATGTTGTAGCGCAAGGCCTGCCGCTTTTCATTTGCTAAGTAATCGAAAGGGCCATCGTTATCCGTCTGGTTTTTCTTTTTCAGTTCGAAGCGATAGCGCAAATACATTTCAAATTTTTTGTTAGGGGTAAACGTGGCCTGCAAAAAGTTATCGCTGCCCCATGAAGGGGCATCGGTCAGAAACTTAAGCCACCGACTCATATATAAATCGAAATAACCATCTAAGCGAAACATGCGGGCGGGGCGAACTGTAACCCCGAAATACAAACCGTTTTCGTTTTGCGGTTTACTGCTTTCGCCAAAAGGCAAGGCATATAAAGTTTGATAATTGCGGCTGTAATACCGGTGGAGGATACTCACATCCACATTGCGGTCAACGC
This sequence comes from Bacteroidota bacterium, assembly GCA_040387015.1. GTDB lineage: Bacteria > Bacteroidota > Bacteroidia > Chitinophagales > LD1 > Bog-950. The sequence continues at coordinate 2,878 of JAZKEP010000243.1, read as the reverse complement.
TCGCGATTACTCCATTAAGCAAGCCAAAGCCTCCATTGTCGCTAATGGCTTCTTCACCAAAAAAATGAAAGTTCTTTACTATTGCATGGTAATCAACACTGGCATTCAGCAATTGATTTTTGTTGAGGTCAAATTGATTATAGGCTGACAGGTTGCGCTCATACTTTCCCAGAAAACGGGTGTAAACGACATTAGCGCCCACATGCCATTTCCTTTTTCCGTAGGAAATGTTACCCCCCGTTACAATTTGTTCAATAGAGTTACGGTCGACTATTTCATTAGCGGTGCGATGAAAACCCGATTCCTGAAAAGAAGAAAAAGATTCCTCTATGCTAATCGAAGTATCAGCAGTAGCAACAAGATTGGCATCTATTTGTTTAAAAGAACCGAAAGCAGTAAACTCAACACCCTTTCCTCCAACGGTGAAAGCACCACCGCGCATAAAGTTAAATTCATTCACCGATGTGTATGGGCGAAGTTTCATGCCTTCGCGCTTTACATTCATCACCATAGGACTTTTTCGCGTGCCGAAACCGCTCCACATAATCTGATTTCATAATCACCTAACGCAAGTGCCTTTAGTTGTTTGATGTTTCGCAAAAAGAGATGGCCGCTGTAATAGTCAAATCCTTTTTTGTTTGAACCTTTAAAGAACTCCTCTCCGGCATCTTTCTCGGCAGTAAAGCCATAGCTGAATTTAGTTCCGTAGGTATAGCGAAAACGCACGAACAAATTGAAAGGACTGCCTGTATATCCCTTGCCATCAGTGCGCTTATAACCCGCGCTCTTTTCAATTTGTTGTTTATATCGCGATAAAAAAACAAAGTTGCCTTTGCTCAATAGTTTTTTTAAGGACACATGAATATCTTTTACATCCGAATCCACCATCACGTAGGGCAGCATACGCTGAATCAATAAAATATCAAATCCGGGAATACCCTGCAATTCGAAAATAGAAAGCAGTTTGCCGTTCTTCTCAATGTGCCCCAGTAGGTTGGCTATGTGCTGAGCGTTTAGTAAGGGAAAGTCGTTCAGTATATCTACAGTGGCATTGTTTAGGTTGATGGGATGCTGCTTGAAATTTTCCAACTCATCAATGTAAGCATCGTAATCAAACGATTCGCTCTCGCTTATTTGCGCATTGTTTTCAATAATATCCTGAATGTCGTTTCCGTCCTGTTCGGGAGGAATTCCGGGCTTTACCTGCGAAAGCAAATTAAGTACAGGGAATGCAAGGAAGAAAAACAGAAAGAGTCGTTTCACTTTTTCTGTTTCTTGGTAAACGAATAAATAAGTGCAGCCTGCGGAGTGAAACCAAGCACTGGATGGTAAGAAGAAGCTAAATCAATGTTCAATCCTTTTACGTTCACACCTAATCCGAAGTTGGCACTGAAAGGAGTGGTTTGCGCACCTGCCCTGATGGAAAGATATTTGATAGGCCTATACTCAAGGCCACCTTTAAACTGTGGCTTGTAATGAATGTCCTGTTCGTATTCCGCAGCAATTAAAACTTTAGCCGAAGGCTCGTAACCCAAACCTAACTTGAGGATGGTAGGTAATCGCTCGCCAAATACTTTTTCAACTTTAAAAGGAATGGGATTGTAAATATGTGTGCCAATGGTGAGTACTTTCCACGGCTTATATTGCATACCTATTTCGAAGGTGTAGAAATTCCTGCTCCCGTTTTCAAAAATCATCATGCGCAAATAATCAAACTGCATACCTAACGAAAACTTCTGTCCGAACTTTCTTGCATACGCCAAACCTATCTTTGTTTCGTTGTAATAGTTATAGCCGTAGTAATTGGCGTTTACACCAAAGGTGCCAATCTTCTCGCTTATTGGTAAAGCTATCGCTCCGTTAAAGTTGTTGATACTTGCATTCAAAAATTTTCTATCGCTGTAAATACCTACTGAATACTGCGTCATAAATCCCAGCCCTGCCTGATTGGTTGTGGTCGAAAAAACATCAGATAGTGTCACCGAGGCATCGCCAATAGCTGTAGCTCGAGCACCAGCCGTAAAATTGTCACCACTTGCACTTGATTGATAACTGATAATTGATAACTGGATAAATAGTAGAAGTCTCTTCATCAGAACTAAAGTAAAATCATTTCTGTTATTCATGTAAATTCGGGCCGAAACAAAATCTACCGATGAATTCAATAAGAGGAAAGTGGGCATTGATTACAGGCGCAACTTCAGGCTTTGGAAAAGCCACCGCAGATTTATTTGCCAGGAGCGGTTGTAATGTTATTATAACCGGAAGGAGGAAAGAGAAATTAGAAACGCTTTATCATATCCTTGAAGAAAAATATGGCGTTAAAGTGTTGCCATATTGCTTTGATGTGCGCGAATTGAGTCAGTGTGTAGAAATGGCAAATGATTTAACTGCCCGCGAAATTGTTCCCGATATTTTGGTGAACAATGCCGGATTAGCCTCAGGGAAAAGCCGTATTCAAGAAGGCTTAATAAGCGATTGGGAAAAAATGATTGACACGAACATAAAGGGTCTGCTCTACATTACCCGGACTATTCTACCATTGATGATACAACGAAACGAAGGACATGTCATTAACATCGGCTCGGTGGCTGGACATACAGTTTATCCTGAAGGCAATGTCTATAATGCTACTAAGTTTGCAGTGAAGGCTCTTAATGAAGCTATTAATATTGATTTGGTGGGTACCAATATCCGTTGCTGCTCCATTGACCCCGGTGCGGCAGAAACGGAATTTAGCAAAGTACGTTTCCATGGCGATGAAGAAAAGGCCGCTGCGGTGTATGAGGGCTATGAGCCTCTAAAAGCTGAAGATATTGCCGATATTATCTATTATGCTGTCACTTCTCCATCTCACGTAAACATTGCCAACATAGTG
>JAZKEP010000242.1:5688-7983 GCA_040387015.1 Bacteroidota bacterium | reverse complement strand
TCGTCCGCAAATACCTTGGAATATGGTGGTTGACAATTCCACTCAACCTGCCCGAGGGAATTTTCCCGTGCATGTCCAACTCAGGGGAGCCTTGGAGGAAAATCATCTTATGATTGAAGAAATCAGCGTTGCCTGTTTCATGCACATACATCATCAACGAGTTGCGAGCTGCGCGAATCATTTCACCTGTTTGCTCTTTTGTTACAGGAATATACTTTGTGCCGCTGGTGGTGCCTGATGATTTGCAAAAATAGAGCGGTTTCCCTTTCCATAGAACATCTTCCTTACCCTCAGCAATCAGTTCAATTGAATCTTTAAAGTCTTCATAATCGCGAATCTTAACAGCCGCTTTAAAGTCGCTATAGCTTTTAATCCGAGAGAAATTATGTGCCTTCCCGAAATCAGTTTGACTTGCCTTTTCAATCAATGACTGAAATAGAGTTTGCTGAATTGCTAAAGCGTTCCGCTGCTCCTTGTAGATAGAAGGAGCTATTATGTTAGCGGCTAATTTAGCGATGGAAGATTTGTAGCCCATGATTTACTTTATCTGCTTCATAGCCTCTTCAACTGTTTGCACCGGCAATTGACAGGTTTTATTCTTACAGACATAAACAAAGGTTTCACCCTTTTTATATTTCCCTTCTAATAAAGGAAGAGTTGAAGATTGCGTTGAAGCGATGAAAATACAATTGGGTAAAAAGTGTTTATCAAAATCTGCGCGTAGTTCATCTGCTTTATCACCCACTATTGCTACTTCGTAAGGCTCTTCGATAAAGTTGTCCATCAGTATTGCCCAATTAGCATAGTAAGAAGGATGTCCCGAAATATTATCCTGCATGTTCATTAAAGCGCGTTTCGATTTTTCGATATAATCTTTGTTATCGTAAATCATACCCAATTGATACAGCACTTTTGCCATGGAGGAATTGGAAGCGGGAATTACATTATCACTCGTTTCAGTCTTTCGCGCAATTAATGGTTCGTCACTAACAGAGGTATAAAAGAACATGCCCGTGTTTAGGTTATAGAAGTGCTGAATGACATAATCACTAATGTTTCTTGCAAGTGTCAGCCAGCTTACATCAAGAGTAACTTCATGAAGAGCAAGAAATGCTTCGCAGGTAAAACTGTAATCATCCAAAAATCCGCTGATGGTTACTCTTCCGTTTTTGTAGTTCCGGTTGATGCTAAAGTCGGGTTGAACCATTTTTGTTTTCAGAAACTCGGCACACTTCAAAGCTCTATCTAGAAATCTCTTTTCGCCAAATGCTTTGTAAGCATCGCAATAGCCTTTCAGCATTAACGCATTCCAGGAGGTAAGGACTTTGTCATCTAAGCCGGGGCGAACGCGGTGGCTGCGTTCTTCCAACAGTTTCTTCTGCCACTGATTTAACTGCGGATTGCGGATTGCGGATTGCGGATTTCTTGTGAGGTTAATCCTGCCCTCAAAGTTTACTGTTGTATTGAATACACTTTTAAACTCTTCATAATCGCTTCCAATCATCTTCTTCAACTCTTCAGCATCCCATACATAAAACTTTCCTTCTTCCCCTTCGCTGTCGGCATCAAGTGCGGAATGAAAACCTCCGCTTTCATCATTCAGTTCACGTTCAATAAACTCTAAGGTTTCATACACTACTTCTTTGTAGCGTTCATTCTTTGTTATCTGATAGCCCTCGGAGTAAAGCGAAACAAGTTGTGCATTATCGTATAGCATCTTTTCGAAGTGCGGAATTTCCCATTCAGCATCTACACTATATCTTGCAAAGCCTCCGCCCACCTGATCGTAGATTCCTCCGTTCATCATATTGTCGAGGGTGACGGTTACTGCCTTCAATGCTTTTTCATTCTTCGTAAAGAAATAATTGCGAAGCATGTATTGCATGTTTACAGGCATTGGGAACTTGGGCGCTCCTCTCCTTCCGCCCTTTTCATAGTCCCAAGTGGAGTCAATCTTGGCGAAGATTGCTTCTCTATCTGATTTCGAATTTCCGATTTCGGATTTCGGATTTGCAATGGCATCCATCTGCTTTATACCATTCGTAATTTCCTCCGCGCTTTTAATGGCCTGCTCCGGATTGTTTTTCCAATGATCAACAAAATAGTTAAGCACCTGTTTCCAATTCTCCTTCGGGAAGTAAGTGCCGGCATATATCGGTCTTGCATCGGGTAAAGCAATAGCATTCAAAGGCCAGCCTCCTCTTCCGCTAATCAATTGCACCGCATCCATATAAATCTGGTCAACATCGGGCCGCTCTTCTCTATCTACCTTAATGCAGATGAAGTTTTCATTCA
>JAZKEP010000242.1:1418-5678 GCA_040387015.1 Bacteroidota bacterium | reverse complement strand
TGATTTTCGCCACGCCAGTGTCTTCAAAACTTTCATGTTCCATAACATGGCACCAATGACAAGCCGAATAACCAATGGATATAATCACCAGCTTGTTTTCTTCCTTCGCCTTCTTCCACGATGCCTCGTTCCAAGCACGCCATTCAACGGGGTTGTGCGCATGTTGCAAAAGGTATGGACTGGTTTCGTGAATCAACTCATTAGTATGTTCGTGCATGTCAGATTTTTTTGAAGATTGCGAATGACAGGAACTGCATATTAAAACAAAAAGCAGCAAACGAAAGTTTCCCATACCATTCATGTTTCGAAATTACAATTTACCATTGGCTAAAGCCAACGGCAATGAAGTGTCATTTCAGGAAGTTTTTATTTTCGCCCCTCCTTTGTATTCCGATTAACGATTAACTAATAACCATTAACTCTTTCTCATGGCAACTCCTATTCGCGATTTCATCACTCACCATTACCGTCATTTTAATTCTGCTGCTTTAGTAGATGCAGCCAAAGGATATGAAACTCATCTTGAAAAAGGCGGTAAAATGATGATTACGCTTGCGGGCGCCATGAGCACTGCTGAGTTAGGAATCAGTTTAGCGGAGATGATTCGCCAGGATAAGGTGCAGATAATTTCCTGCACGGGTGCTAACCTTGAAGAAGATTTGATGAACCTGGTAGCGCATTCGCACTACAAGCGCGTGCCTAACTACCGCGACCTTTCGCCACAGGAAGAATGGGATTTGCTGGAGCAGGGTTTTAACCGCGTGACTGACACTTGCATTCCCGAAGAGGAAGCTTTCCGCAGATTGCAGAAACATATTTATGAGTTGTGGAAAGATGCCGACACGAAAGGTGAGCGTTACCTGCCGCACGAGTTTATGTATAAAATGATTTTGAGCGGTGTGCTGCAGCAGTATTATGAAATTGACCCGAAGCATAGCTGGATGATTGCCGCTGCTGAAAAGAACCTGCCTATTATTTGTCCCGGTTGGGAGGATAGCACGATGGGAAATATCTTCGCTTCGTATTGTATTAAAGGTGAGTTGAAAGCCACCACCGTTCGCGGGGGAATTGAATACATGGTTTGGCTGAGCGATTGGTATCGCAATAACAGTGGCGGGCAGGGTGTTGGTTTTTTCCAGATTGGCGGAGGGATTGCAGGCGATTTCCCGATTTGCGTGGTGCCCATGATGTATCAGGATTTGGGTTGGACCGATGTTCCCTTCTGGACTTATTTCTGCCAGATAAGTGATTCCACTACTTCTTACGGTTCTTATTCAGGCGCTGTGCCCAACGAAAAAATTACCTGGGGCAAGCTCGATATTCATACCCCCAAGTTTATTGTAGAAAGCGATGCTACGATTGTTGCCCCGCTTATATTTGCGTATCTACTGAAGTGGTAATTCCATTGGTCAATGCTTTTTCGGGCAAACTGCTACTTTCTCTTCTTGGTGCAACCACGTCTAACGTTACTGTGTAAACGTTTAGTGTTTGCTTACAACAAGGCATTTATCCAAGTTTTTAGTCTTTGTTTCTCAAAAATGTCATATGTTGTGAGTGTAAAGTAAGGTGCTTAAAACAGATTTTAAAAAAAATAACGCCAAACATTTGGCAAATTAACTGAAATATCGATCCTCACATTTTGTGGAAACAGTGTGGATAGCTGTTAGTTCTTTTCGAATTTCCGCAAGTTGCTTTTTCTATTTTCGTCCACCTTTTTCATTGGGACACAACGCGATTTTACATTATGCAACTAACTACATTAGAGATAAAAGGTTTTAAGAGTTTTGCCGAAAAGACCACCATCCACTTCAATAATAAAATTACAGGGGTGGTGGGGCCTAACGGCTGCGGCAAATCGAATGTTGTGGATAGCATACGCTGGGTGCTGGGGGAGCAGAAAACATCTATGCTACGGTTGGAGAAAATGGAGAACCTCATTTTTAACGGAACCAAAAACCGAAAAGCATCGGGCATGGCTGAGGTGTCGCTAACGTTTGAGAACACCAAGAACTTAGTTTCCTCCGATTATAAAACCATCACCATCACACGTAGACTTTTCCGCGATGGTGAGAGCGAGTATATGTTGAACGGAGTAAGTTGCAGGTTGAAAGACATTACTTCTCTGTTTCTTGATACCGGTGTAAGTGCTGATAGCTATGCCATTATTGAGCTGGGAATGGTGGATGAAATATTGAACGACCGCGATAACTCGCGCAGAAAATTGTTTGAGCAGGCTGCAGGTGTATCGAAATATAAAAAGCGCAAGAAAGAAACGATTGACAAACTGAAAAGCACCGATGCCGATTTGGAGCGGGTGAAAGATTTGTTGTTTGAAATTGAAGGCAATTTGAAAACCCTCGAAGCGCAAGCTAAAAAAACAAAGCGTTACTATGAGTTGAAGGCAGAGTATAAAGACCTGAGCCTGTTGCTGGCGAAATATAATTTGCAGAGTTACAAAGAGACCTTCAAGAACCTTGAAACGCAAAAGCAGAGTGAAGAGGATAAGAGGCTGGAGCTGGAAGCTGCCATATCACAGGCTGAAGCTATGCTGGAAAAAGAGAAACTGGCGAATGTAGATAAGGAGCAGGCTTTGTTTGAAGTGCAGAAGAAGTTGAATTCGTTGGTGGCGGGTGTGGGTGAAAAAGAGAATGAACGCAACCTGCTGAACTCTCAAATAAAATATGCGCTCGATAAAAAAGATACAGCCGAAAGACAAATTGTAGAAGCGAACGACTCAGTGAGCAAGCTGAAACTTTCCATTGATAAACTTTCGATAGACCAGGAGAGCGAATCAAAGGTATTGGAAGCACGGCAGAACGAACTGGCGGTGCTCGAAACCGAACTGAACGGAATACGCGAGCAGCACGGGAGTTTAAAGGATGCCCTTACCACTGAGCAAAAACAATACACCGAAAAAGAGCGCCATATTTTTGAACTGGATAAACGCCTGGCGGTAAACCGCAGCAACAACGAAAGCCTTCAGCGCGATTTGCTAAACAGCGATGAAGACATGCAGCGCAAGCGGGCGGAGTTAGAGCAACTGCAAAATAATTTTGAGCAGTTAGAAAAAGATAAACAGGCGGCTGAACAAAAGCTGGCCTCGCTTATCGGTGAAGAAGAAAACAAGAAGAAGGAAATATCGGAGTTGGAAACTTCCATTGAGAAAACCCGTCAGGAGTTGACTGCCGAGACAAGAACTTTAGATGCCAAGAAGAATGAGTTTGACCTTACGAAGAGTCTGGTGGAGAACCTCGAAGGCTTTCCGGAGTCTATCAAATTCTTGAAGAAGAATGCGAAATGGAGCAAAGAAGCTCCCCTCCTATCTGATATTATTTACTGTGCCGAAGAATATCGCGTAGCGGTAGAGAATTATTTAGAGCCGTATTTGAATTACTATGTGGTTCAGAATATGGAAGAGGCGTTGATGGCAGTGAACTTACTGAACGATGCTTCGATGGGCCGTGCTAACTTTTTCATTCTCGATGAGTTTGAAAAGTATAGCAAGAACGCAACAATTGAAATTGCTGGCGCTAAAGCGGTGAGTGAATTAGTTGAACTGGACGCTGCTTACAAAAACCTTGGTGCCTATCTTTTGGACCGCGTTTACCTGATAGATGATACCACATCCTTCAATATTTCGCAGTTAGATACTCAGGGAAGGAAAGTTGTATTGCTCTCTAAGAGTGGCAAATACATCCGTAAAGATTTTTCATTAAGTGGTGGTGCCGTTGGTTTGTTTGAAGGAAAGAAAATTGGTAGGGCCAAGAACTTAGAGAAACTTCAGGAGGAAATTAAAGCCTTGGAGCTTTCGACTTACAAACTGCATCAGCAGGTATCAAATGCGCAGGTAAAAATAAATCAACTGAAGGGCGCAAGTGTTGCAAGGGAAATAGAAGGACAAAGAAACACGGTCTCGCAGTTGGGCGGAAAGTTCAGCGGAGCGCAGGCAAGCATTCAGAGCTTAGTTAAGTTCCTGGAAAGTGCCGATGCCAAGAGCAAAGATATTACCGGAAGGTTAGATTCCTTGAAAAAAGAAGTAGATACCATTCAGGCTGACTTGACCACACTTCGCGAGGCACAGGGCGCAGCAAAGACCATTCTCGAAAAGACCGATAAGGAGTTTGTTGAGTTGACGAATAAGCTGAGCGATGCCTCTTCGAGGTATAACCAAAAGAACATTGAGTTCCACCAGCAGCAGAACCGGGTGATGAGCCGTCGGAAGCGCAAGTCCCCGACCGAGCGCTACCTGGATGTGCTCGA
>JAZKEP010000242.1:359-1408 GCA_040387015.1 Bacteroidota bacterium | reverse complement strand
AGCAGAACCGGGTGAACTCTATTACCCAGGAACTCGGCTTCAAGAAAAGCCAGATTGAAACACTCAGTAATCAGTTAACCCGCAACAACGAGGTGATACTCGAAAGCCAGATGCAGGTAGAGGAGAGCCAGAAGAAGGCAAAGGATATTGAGACGGCTTTGCTCTCCAATTACGCCGACAAAGAAAGCTATGCGGCTGAAGTGGAAGAAGCAGAAAAGGCTTATTACAATTCGCGTGGTTTAATTAACGAATCAGATACCAAGGCAAGAGAGTTAACCCGCAACCGCGATAACGTAACCAACCTGCTGAACAACATTCACGAAAAATTTACCGAGTTGAAACTATCACTCACCTCCATGAAAGAAAGGTTGAGTGTAGAGTTCAACATTGATATCAATGTTATCCTGAACGAAGAGTTTGAAATGGTGCAGCCTTTGGAAGAAGTTCAGGCGGAAGTTGACAAAGTGAAAAAGCGCATCGAGAATTTCGGAGAAATAAATCCAATGGCCCTGGAAGCGTTTGACGAAATGAAGAAGCGCTACGATTTCATCATTGTTCAGAAGAAAGACTTGGAAGATGCTAAAACATCTTTGCTGGATACTATCACCGAAATTGAGAACACCGCCAAGACACAGTTCATGGATGCGTTTACCAAAGTGCGCGAAAGCTTTATCAGTGTATTTCATACGCTCTTCAGTGCAGATGACCAATGCGATATTTATTTAGAAAACCCAGATGATCCGCTTGAATCGAAAATTGAAATCGTAGCAAAACCAAAAGGTAAGCGACCAACGGTAATAGATCAGCTTTCGGGAGGAGAAAAGACATTAACGGCTACAGCGCTTCTATTCTCGCTTTATCTTTTGAAGCCTGCACCCTTCTGCATTTTCGATGAGGTAGATGCTCCACTAGATGATGCCAACATCGGCAAGTTCAACAAAATCATTAGCGAGTTTTCGAAAGAATCTCAATTTATCATTGTTACCCACAACAAGATGACTATGAGTTCGGTAGAGGCCATCTATGGGGTTACTATGGTGGAACAAGGT
>JAZKEP010000242.1:0-349 GCA_040387015.1 Bacteroidota bacterium | reverse complement strand
GCAGGAGCCGGGAGTTAGCCGTTTAGTGCCGGTTGATTTCAGAAGTTTGAATTAACTTATATGCTTGGTAGGTCAACAGGTTTTGTCTTGGCCGTTTCTGTCACTGCTTGTTTTCTGTTAGTTTACTACTCACATGACATACTAAACGCTAACCATTTAGCATACGGAGTTTGGGGCGATGGATACAAAAATTTTTATACTCTTGCCTATTATGTAAAGCATGATAGAGGGTTTCATTTTTCCGGAATGAATTTCCCTTTTGGGGAAAATATCCTATTCACCGATAACCAGCCATTCATTTCGCTTGTGCTATCGAATATCGCCAAAATTTTTCCCGGCATTCTAAATC
>JAZKEP010000241.1:414-2690 GCA_040387015.1 Bacteroidota bacterium | reverse complement strand
AAGAAATAAGAAAAGTCCAGAAAGTAACAGGCATCCATTTCTTTAAGCCCCCCATGTTGCGGATATCCTGTTCACCATGTAAGGCATGAATTACAGAACCGGAACCAAGAAATAAACAAGCTTTAAAGAAGGCATGAGTCACCACATGGAAAACACCTGAACTGAACGCACCAACACCTAAAGCCATAAACATCAATCCCAATTGAGAAACGGTGGAGTAAGCCAATACTTTCTTGATATCGTTTTGCATTAAGCCAATAGTGGCAGCAAACAAAGCTGTTGCCACCCCTATAAACGCAACAAACTGCATGGTTTCGGGAGCGAGCACAAACATGAAATTTGCACGCACAATCATATAGATACCTGCAGTTACCATGGTAGCCGCATGTATAAGAGCAGATACAGGAGTAGGCCCCGCCATTGCATCCGGCAGCCAGGTATAAAGAGGAAGTTGAGCCGATTTACCCATAGCTCCAACAAACAGCAACATGGTGATTGCAATCATCAAACCATGTGATACGGTTGATGAAGCAATAACTGTTTGTAAGGTGCCAAAGTGTAATGACTTAAAATTATACAGCAACAGAAACATGGCAAGAAGGAAACCTAAATCGCCAATACGGTTCATTATGAAAGCTTTCTTAGCGGCATTGTTGTAATCCTGATTTTTAAACCAGAACCCAATCAACAAATAAGAGCACAAACCAACCCCTTCCCAACCTATAAAGGTTACCAGGAAATTGTTTCCAAGAACCAGCAACAACATAAAGAAGATGAAGAGATTGAGGTACGAGAAGAACACATGGAACTTCTCATCATCGTGCATATAGCTGATTGAATAGATATGGATCAAAAAGCCGATTCCAGTAACTATCATCAGCCAGGTAACCGAAAGCTGATCGAGCAACAAGCCAAAAGTTAAAGTAAATTCAGGCAATACAATCCAGTCAAAAACATTTACATCTAACTTTTGCTGTGTGCCGTTTAAAAAGCCAAAGAAGAAAATACAAGAGAGAGCAAATGAAATGAATATGGTTCCCGAGCCGATGATACCCGAAAGCATCTTAGGAAGCTTCTTCCCAATCAACGCATTGAGCAGAAATCCGAGGAGAGGCAGTAAAATAATGAGTAAAAGAAAAGTCATTGTCTGTTGTCTAATGTCTGATGCCCGGCATCTGTTTAATGCTTCAATGATTTAAGTTCGTCAATATCTACAGTGTGCACGTTTCGGAATATGGTCACCAAAATTGCAAGGCCCACCGCAACTTCGGCTGCGGCTACTGCCATTACAAAAAATACAAACACCTGCCCGCTGGCATCGTTATGATACGTTGAGAAAGCAATTAATAACAGGTTCACCGAATTAAGCATCAGCTCGATGCTCATAAAAATGATAATGGCATTTCTTCTAAACAAAACCCCGAGCACGCCAATACAAAACAATACCGCACTAATAAAAATGTAGTATTGAATAGGAACTACCGAAAAGATGTTGAGTATGATTCCCATTACGCGGTCAGGGTTTTATCTTTCTTAGCTAATAAAACCGCACCTATCATTGCGCTTAGAAGCAATATTGAAGCAAACTCAAAAGGGAACAGGTATTCATTAAGTAAAACCCTGCCCAGATTCTGTATGGTACCGATGGTAACATCCTGTTCGAGTGGTGTAGGTAAAGAATCTGCTCTCTTTAAAACAGCTACTAAAACAAGCATCAGCAATCCGCTGGCAACTACTGCTCCTATTTTAGCCAGCGCAGGTTTATGCTGCTCGGTTTCTTCATTCAGGTTCATCAACATGAGCGTAAAAAGAAACAATACCATAATTGCGCCTGCATATACCATAATGTGCACCACCGCAAGAAACTGCGCATTGAGCAACAGATAGTGACCTGCAATAGCGAAGAAACAACCGATAAGGAAAATAACTGAGTGAATCGGGTTCTTAGACAGTACCGTCATAAAGCCACAGAAGATGGCAACAAAAGACAAAAAGAAAAATACGTAGAGAGTCAAAAGTTAATCGTTAATAGTTATTAGTTAGTTGTCTAATGTCTGTTGTCTTCTAATGGCATCACCAATTTATCCTTCCCGAAAATGAAACCTTCACGTCTGTAATCTGCGGCAACTAAATCTTCCGTCAGGAATATTGCTTCTTTCGGGCAGGCTTCTTCACAAAGTCCGCAGAAAATACAGCGGAGCATATTTATTTCATAAGTAGTTGCATACTTCTCTTCGCGGTATAAGTTCTCTTCGCCCGGCTTACGCTCTGCAGCA
>JAZKEP010000241.1:0-404 GCA_040387015.1 Bacteroidota bacterium | reverse complement strand
ATAAGTATATGACGGCCTCTAAACACCGGTGAAAACTCACGCTTTTGCTCAGGATAGTTTACTGTCACCTTGGGTTTAAAGAAATGCCGAAGTGTTATACCCATTCCTTTTGCAATGGCAGGCAGATATAGCTTCTCCATAAAAGTCATATCCTTTTCGGATACTTCCTTTTTCTTTCCTGAGAGCGATATGGTTTTAAAATCAGTCATAGCAGACACAAGACATCAGACACAAGACAAAAGACCTGGGGTCTATTTGCTCAACGTGTCTTGAAATCCCTTTATCATTTTTTGTATTTCAATAATTTTTTCAAGCATTTCATTTTGCTTCAACTCTTCAATAAACTTTAAATCAAAGCACAAGTATATGAGATTCTCAACTTCTAATGCAGACGAAAAAGAGGT
>JAZKEP010000240.1:0-1647 GCA_040387015.1 Bacteroidota bacterium | reverse complement strand
TGTTTCAATATATAATCGGCAACGGCTACCAGTGTGTATTCTTCGCCAAACATATTTCCATCCTCACAAACCAGCGCAAGCCGGTCAACATCCGGATCAACGGCAATGCCTAAGTCTGCTTTACTCTTCTTTACTTTAACAGCAAGTTCATTCAGGTTTTCAGGAAGTGGCTCGGGATTATGAGGAAATAAACCCGTTGGTTCACAATACAACTCAATAATGTTCTCAACGCCTAAAGCCCGTAGCAATTTAGGAACCGCAATACCACCCGAAGAATTTACTCCATCCACTACAATCTTAAAGTTCTTTGCTTTAATGGAGGCTACATCTACCAATTTCAGTTTCAGAATTTTTTCGATGTGGTGATCTATATAAGTATCATTGGTGGTATAGGAACCAATGGCATTTACCTCTTCAAACTCAATTGTTTTGCCTTCGGCAATGCGCAACACCTCTTCCCCCGCTTTGGCGGAGATAAATTCTCCGTGACTGTTCAGCAGTTTCAGCGCATTCCATTGTTTAGGGTTGTGCGATGCAGTAATAATGATTCCGCCACCCGCATTTTCTTCATGCACGGCAATTTCCACGGTTGGAGTAGTAGAAAGACCGAGGTCAACAACATCAATACCAATAGACTGAAGCGCGCCCACTACAATATGATTAACCATTTCACCACTCACACGGGCATCGCGGCCTATCACAATCTTACGGTTGCCTTCATTGTTTTTAATCCACTCGCCAAAGGCAAGGGTAAACTTCATGATGTCCACGGGAGTGAAATTTGCACCCGGAAAACCACCGATGGTTCCGCGAATTCCTGAAATAGATTTTATTAACGACACGGCAATTTTATTTTTGGGAGCGCAAATGTATCATTTTACAATTTTCATAAAAGCGCGCAACTAGCGTACTTATACACATTAACATGGAAGAAAAAGAATGGTTTGAGGACTGGTTTGATTCACCTTACTACCATCTACTCTATCAGAACAGAAGCGAGGAGGAAGCAGCGGACTTTATCAAAAGAATTTCAACAATCTTGTCAATCCCTTCCGGGGCAAAGGTGCTGGATGCCGCCTGTGGCAAGGGCAGACATTCGCGTACTTTAGCGGAGCTTGGCTTTGATGTTACGGGTATTGATCTTTCAAAAAACAGCATTGCTTATGCAAAACAGTTTGAAACGGAACATTTGAAGTTTGCCGTAAACGATATTCGCGATGTTTATAAGGAGAATGAATTTGATTATGTATTTAATCTTTTCAGCAGCTTCGGTTATAGTGAAGAGGAGAAGGAAGATTACAAAGCTATGAATGCTTTTGCAGGCAATTTGAAGCCCGGAGGCACGTTGGTGTTAGATTATATAAACTCCGAGGTTGCCGTAAAGGGTATGAAGCCAAAAGAAATTATACCAAGAGGGAGCATTCAGTTTCATATTCAAAAGAGATTGGAGAATGGCTTCATCAAAAAGAAGATAGGGTTTCTGGCAGAAGGGGAGGACCACACCTTTGAGGAGCAATTGAAAGTGATCAACCTGTTTAAGTTTGAAAACATGCTGAAAGAAGGCCGCTTTGAACTGAAGAAGGAGTATGGCGATTATGAATTGAATGATTTTATTCCATCTGTTTCACCTCGCTTAATTCTTGTTGC
>JAZKEP010000239.1:5559-6532 GCA_040387015.1 Bacteroidota bacterium | reverse complement strand
GGTAACCCACGAAGATGTAACCAGCGAAGAACTAGGAGGGGCGCAGACACATGCCGGAAAAAGCGGTGTTACTCATTTCGCTTTGGCAAATGAAGTAGAGTGCATCAACGCCATTAAGAAGTTGCTTAGCTACATGCCGCAGAATTGCGAAGAGAGAGCACCCGATTTTGATTATGAGGAAGAGAATGAAATGCGCGAAAAGCTGAATTCTGTTATTCCGGCAAATGCGAACCAGCCTTATGATATTCGTGAAATAATTACCGAGTTAGCTGATGCGGACTCTTTCTTCGAAGTGCATAAAGACTATGCCGAGAACATTGTGGTAGGCTTTGCACGGCTTTCAGGAAGAAGCATAGGTATTGTTGCGAATCAGCCTGCTGTGTTGGCAGGGGTGCTTGATATAAATTCTTCCAAGAAGGGAGCCCGCTTTGTGCGCTTTTGCGATTGTTTCAATATCCCTCTTCTTACTTTGGTTGATGTTCCCGGCTTTTTACCGGGCACCGACCAGGAATGGAATGCTATCATCACCAATGGGGCAAAACTGCTTTATGCTTTCAGCGAGGCCACTGTTCCCAAGATTACGGTTATTGTTCGCAAAGCGTACGGTGGTGCTTATGATGTAATGAACAGCAAACACATTGGCGCTGATATGAACTACGCCTGGCCCAATGCAGAGATTGCCGTGGTAGGAGCCAAAGGCGCTGCCGAAATTATTTTCAAAAAGGAAATTCAATCGTCACCGGATCCTGCTGCGAAACTCAAAGAAGTCGTAGATGCTTATGCCGAAAACTTTGCTCACCCCTACAAGGCTGCTTCCCGTGGTTTTGTGGATGAAATCATAACGCCTTCTCAAACCCGCGCCAAACTTATCCGCGCATTTAAGATGACCGAAAACAAAGCGGTGAAACTGCCACGGAAGAAACACGGTAATATTCCGTTGTAGCATTCTCGTTGTGCTCCCAACTTCGGCCTT
>JAZKEP010000239.1:0-5549 GCA_040387015.1 Bacteroidota bacterium | reverse complement strand
TTCTAAGTAAAACACATGCTCTTCCTTTTTTTCGAAGAGCGACCCGGAAGGTAACTTTAAGGAAGGCAGAGACTTACTACTCTCTATCACCGGCTCAAGGTTGCTGTTTACTCCCTCGGCTGTATTTCTCTTCACTACTGCATCGCATATACCTGCGGTATTTTCAGGCTGATTTCGGGGTATCTCTATTCTTACATACTTTGCCAGAAAGGTTGTTTTAATTGTTTAACCAATTCTTCAGAAAATCATTTGTTTCATCCATTTTAACACAAAAGATGGCTGGGAAGTCTTCCAACGGGGGAAAGAACTCGTCCAACGGAGGAAAGAAGTCTTCCTACGAAGGAAAGAAGAGATCCTATAGAGGAAAGAAGTAATCAAACAGAGAAAAGATGTCTTTCTACGGAAAATTGAACTGATGCCACGGATAAAAAGCCTTCCTGTGGCCTGGAATGCGCAGTAAAGCTTACGGGTATGAACGCCTGCAACGGAGCTAGGGATTTCTTATTCTGAAGTTTTTAGGGAATACACCATTGAGCCTGGCCAGTGGGGAAGCATATACTCTTTGACTGCAGGGAGGTTCACGTACCCAAATCTTTAACCCTGGTATCTTTATTACCCGGTTTAGAAGGATCGGGCTTTTCCCACTTCAAATGCTCCTTTGGTAAACATACGTTATCGGTGGTTGCCGCTTTTTTGCAGGTTTCTTTTTTGTTTTTTTCTTTTTTTGTGCCGTCATAAAGCTGCATTTTGTTTTCCGTTGCTATTACCATGCCACCCGGAGAGTATCAGCCTTTCAATCTTTTAGCGCTGTATAAGTTTAGCAGCTTATGTTGGACTTAAAATTAACTTTGCACGGTAGAAGCTTACACCCTTACGCACATAGGTTGCGTCCTTCCAAACTATTATTGCTGTATAACTGAATAAAAAGAGATGATTATGTCTGCCAATAACTTTAACGAATCCATCCGGCAGGTTGCTGAAACTGTGAAACAAAACACACGCTGCCCGCAACACGGCATAGCGCCCGATTATACCTTAATTCGAACTATGAAAGGGTTTAACGTGCAGTGGAGTTGCTGCTGCGATATTCAGAAACAAACGGTGGATAAGAATTTTGCCGAAGAAATAGCTAAGCATCCCTCTTCGGATAGCTGAATGGCCGGTTACAGAGCTTGGTTTAGGCAATAACAGCCTTCATCACCTCGGTCATGGAAATGCTCAGGTGAGTTTCCGAATAGATACACTTGCCCTTTGAGATGATAAGCACTTGGGGCGATTCGTGTTCCACCTTATACCTTTCGGCAATTTGATTGGATAACTGACGGTATTGGATAAGATCTAGGAAATAAGCGCTAAGCAGTTCATCATTCTCCTGCTGCCATGTTCTTTCTATTCTTGCCCGTACGGTAGAGCTGGTGCTGCATCGGGTGCTATGCTTAAAAATCATCACCTTACGGGTGGCCGACTCGCGGTCAATGGTATCGAGTTGGGCAATATCGGTTAACAGGTTCCATTTCATAGAGTAAACGTTGATTGGATGAAGGGCAGATCAGAACCTCAGACCACGTCTGCTTCCCCTGCCCGCATTCTTTTTGGTGGGAACACTAAAGTTCAGCGATATCTCATGAGTAGAGCCAATGTCTCTGCGGTACTTCGAGAAATTGAAATCGTAAGCGTAAGCAATTTTAAAGTAGTCTTTTACATTGAAACCCGCTTCAAACACCATCCAGTTCATGCTGCGGTAGTTAGCGCCCACCCAGAAAATCTTATAAGTAACAAAGCGCAGGCCGATGTCGCCTTGCGGTGGTCCGCCATTAGCCCAGCGGAAAGCCGCTATGGGGTCAATGCTGAAATTACCGCGTGCCCATTCAAACTTTCCGCCCACTAACACATTTACATGTTGCACAGTTTTAATGGCAGCGGCACCGTCAGTGCCCTGGTAATTAATATTCAGCCCCATGATTTGCGGCACCGACACACCTGCATAAAGCTTGTTCTTCCACTTGTAATAAATGCCGAACGAAGCATCGGGGAAAATGCGCGAACCGCGCGAAGTATAAAGCTCCGGGTCGTTCGGATTATCCAGCAATAGTTTATCAGCCTGCAAACGGTATTGAACCACACTTATAGCGGCACCTACACTCAGCACATGATCCGACTTTCCACTGCTGTAGCGCGCGCCATATTTCTTAAACAGCGGAATGTTATACGCCACAGCAAACGTGGCCGATGATTTACCGGTAGGCCCCGTTACATCGTGAAGCAGATAGCCGCCAAGGCCGAGGTTCTTTTGTTTGATTTCACCGTCCATAGCAACCATGGCGGTATAAGGCGATTGAGCAATGCGCGTAAACTGCTTCCGAAAAGTAGCCACCCCGTGAACATAGCCCTGCGTGCCTGCCAGGGCAGGATTCAATGTAAATGCATTTTCCCGCAACAACGAAAACTCCTCCACCTGCTGCGCAGTAGCAGACAACAGACACAAGACACAAGACACAAGAAGTAATAGTTTTTTTATTCTCATATTCTCACATTATCTTATCACCGTCAGCGGTCCGTCAAACTTTACATCCTGGCCGTTATACTTAATATGAATGACATAGTAATATGTAGCTCCCGGCAATTCATCACCCTTCCAAGTTCCGGCCCAGTCGTTGAGGTAAGGCGCGGCAAAGAAAACTTCATCGCCCCAGCGATTGATAATGCGCACTTCATGGTCGGGGAAACGTTCCAGGTCGCTGATATTCCAGACATCATTAAAGCCGTCACCGTTGGGTGTAATAGCATTCGGGATAAAGAACTTATTGAACGGCTTGTCGCGCACAAAAATGCGGAGGCTGTCGTAGTCTTCGCAGCCACGGCCATCTTCCACCGTTAAATAATAAGTAATATTTGAATCGGGCCATGCCAGCGGATTATAGCAATCGTTACAGCTAAGGTTAAAGTCAGGCGTCCAGCTATAGTTTAAACCACCAAAAGCATTAAGCTGAATGGTATCAAAACGCCACATAATGGTGTCTACCCCCGCAACAGCAAAAGGCTCGGAAGTGATGGCTAAGGCGAAAGGAGAGTAGGTGTAATGGTCCCAGGTAAACTTGCTCATGCGGTCGAAAGGAGGTCCCGGCAAATTCGCAGAGCGGAAGATAGACTCCCATTGAGGCCGGTTTTTCCATTCCACAATATCATCCCAGTTGCCATCATCCGCACTGTTATACATAATGGTAATATCAGCCGAATCGTTTCCCCACGGGTGATAAAGGCGGTGGTACCAGTTAGGATTGATTTCGCAAACAAGATGGTATCGTGTATCTCGGTCAAAACCTTCGAGCGTAGCATCGGTATTGGCAAAGCGCGCTTTATAATGATTTACATTAGCCGCCAATGGTTTAAACTCAATAGGGCGGTAGCGGAAAGTACCGCGGTTAGAGCCAACCGGAAAAAGATAGGGCTGCACCTGGTTGGTCCTTCGCAGCAAGCCACCATCTTCCAAACTCGAAACATAACCGGTAATTCTTTTCACCGAGCTAAGCTGAGGATTGAGGACTAAAACAGTGTTGTCATCCATATTCATTTCGCGGTCGGTTAAATCGAGGCTGCCATCTACATACACATCCAAATCGCCATACTTAACGCCTTGGTTTTTGAGAACGAGATGGTGGAAGTGTGTTTCGCTGTTCCCTCTTATTCGCTGATCGGCAGCATACAGATATACCCATCCTGTACCGATAGAATCGAAGCAACGGTTGGGAGCATTATGAATCCAGTCTCCTGTCAGGAAAATAGTATCAGTGTTATTGTACATGCCGTTTCCTTGGTTATAGCCATCGCCAATAACAGACAGATAAGCACCATCTTTAATGCTTACTAAACCGTTATTACTCCAGAAAGCATTTTGTGTAAAGGCTGACAGAGATGTGAGTAAGAAAGCAAAAGGGAAAAGTATTCTCATAAAGACGTGCGAAGATACAGAAATTACAAAACAGAATTGTTATCGCTGATAAACTTCAGCCGGTTTAGCATAGTAAGAGGCAACATTATTGGTCTGTTAGCCGGTCAGGTTTCATTACATTCGCGCACTCAATTTACACAGATGAAAAGGTTTCTTAAAGTTATTGTTTCGTTCATTTTCATTGCTGCATTTATTCTTATAGCGGCTAAACTAACAGGTAATGACTATCTGCTCAAGGGCCTTTGGGCCTCCTACCTGCATGGGGCTAACTCTGCCACTATTGATGATGCTCGGTTCTTTGATACTCATCTCATTGCCGCAAGTGAACAACCTTCCGAGTGGCCGCTTAAGGATGAGTATAATGGAAGTCAGCTTTCAGATTCCCTTCTAAACATGTTATCGAAAACTAAAAGCGTTGCTTTTGTAGTAGTGCAGAACGACAGTATACTTTCTGAACATTACTGGGATGGCTATAGTGACAGTTCGCAATCCAATTCTTTTTCCATGGCAAAAAGCATTACTACTATGCTGGCGCAGATAGCTATTCAGAAGGGAATCTTTACCGGATGGGACCAACGGGTGATGACTATTATGCCTGACTTACCTGGCGCACACGCCAATGAACTGGAGCTATGGCATTTGAGTACCATGAGTTCGGGACTGGAATGGGATGAGCAATACAAAGATCCTTTTTCTGTAACCGCTAAAGCATACTACGGTAAAGATGTACGCGCCTTGCTGATGAAATTACCTGTTGTAACCAAACCCGGTAAAGAGTTTATTTACCAAAGCGGTTCTACCCAATTACTCGGTCTATGCCTGATGCAGAAAACCGGAAAGCCACTGGCTGAGTTGGCCAGCGAGTGGCTTTGGAAACCTCTGCAGGCTGAACACGATGCCAAATGGCACACCGATGAAGCCGGCACCGAGCTCGCTTATTGTTGTTTCAATTCCAATGCCCGCGATTTCGCCCGCTTCGGAAAGATGATGCTGCATCGGGGTAATTGGAATGGTGTGCAGGTTCTTGATTCATCGTTTGTAGCTCTGGCAACTAAAGGAGCGCTGGTACCTCACTATGGCTATTCGTTTTGGTTAGATGATTCGCATGGAACCCCCGTGTTTTATCAGCGGGGAATTCTGGGGCAATACATCATTACTATCCCCGCTTACAATACAGTAATAGTGCGACTGGGACATCAGCGCATTCCACCAAGCGAGAATCCGCATTCTGCTGACTTTCATACTATAGTTGAAGAGGTTTTGAAAATGGTGAGAGGATAAGTTTCAAAACTGTTTCACAATCCTTTTAGTTTTAACGGAATGAAATTGAAGCGTGTATTTGTCGGTTTAGGCATTTTTCTGATTCTACTTTTGTTGCTTTCCTTCTTTCTGCGAAGTACTTTGCTGCAATGGTCTTTCAACAAGGCAGAAACTCATTTTTATCATCATTATGGTTTACACATAAGTGCTGCCGACTTTCATTTTTCGGGATTGGACAAAATACAATTCAAGGATTTCGTGGTTCAACCGGATAGTGCCGATGCCCTGTTGCGCATTAATCTTTTGGAACTTAATATCGCTATAGCAGATTTGCTGACAG
>JAZKEP010000238.1:0-5230 GCA_040387015.1 Bacteroidota bacterium | reverse complement strand
GTTCCTGCTCCTTTAGAAGAAGTTACCTCCGCGGTTGTTGAAAATGCAATACCTGCACCCGTTGAAACAGTTAAAACAACTGCTACAGCTGCCCCTGCTTACCCCGAAACCTATTATGTGATTGTGGGTGCTTTCTCAAAAAAACGAAATGCGATCACTGCCAAGCAGCGCCTGGAAGAAAAGTATCCCAACTCCGAAATTTTAGTGGAAAGAGTATCAAACCTGACACGGGTAGGTTTTTCTGTGGGAAACAACTACGACCGTGCTATGGCCCAATTAGCTTCTTCTCAAAAGGAAGATAGTAGCTACTGGCTCCTCGCGAAATAAATTTCTCCTTTTTCTTCACTGACTTTTATATGTGCTTACTGTGCCTATGGAAGTCAGAGTCATTTACTGTTGGCAAAATCCGCCAGTAATCTGATCCCCTGGTCACTCAGTTTCAAATCATCCATTTGCAAAACAACAGATCCATTGGTAGCTCCTTCAGTCCAAATTAATGATTGGAACGAAAGCAGAAAAATAAATCCCCTTTCTTATTGTTTTTTTCCTTTTGCTTGAAATATATTTGCAATTCCATCGTCATTGCGCTACACTTAGTTCCAGACATATATATTATTTGCATACTGTTTAACTGCTTCACATGAAAATCTTTTACCGTTTTTCGGTTATTACCGTTTTACTAATCAGTATTTCTTTCAGCAGCCTGTTAGCAACCCCTAGCGATGGCATTACCAAAACGGGTCCCTCAAAATCCCTTATTGTTCAAACTAAAATGGGTAAAGTGCGCGGCACTACTGAGAAGCAGGTGAGTGTATGGCGCGGCATCCGCTTCGCTAAAGCCCCCGTTGGCAACCTGCGTTTTCGTGCGCCTGAAACTCCCGATGCATGGGTAGGTGTTCAGGATGCGCTTGAGTTCGGCTCGTCTGCTCCCCAAACGGAAAGCAGCTTAAGTGGTGATGAGCCTCAAAGCGAGGATTGTCTTTTCCTCAACATCTGGTCACCTGCAGCCGATGACAAAAAACGTCCTGTGATGTTTTGGATTCACGGAGGTGGTTTTGAAATAGGTACCGGTTCTTCTAGTTTGTATAATGGAGCCAACCTCGCAAATAATGGAGATGTAGTAGTGGTGACTACCAACTACCGCCTTGGGACTCTGGGTTTTTTGTACTTCGATAATACGAAAGACCTCAAAGGAGAATTTGAAAATAATCTCGGAATACGTGATCAGATAGCGGCCCTCAATTGGGTAAAAGAAAACATTGCTGCTTTTGGAGGGGACCCTGAACGCGTTACTATATTTGGAGAATCAGCCGGAGGCACTAGCGTGCAAACCCTGTTAGCCACTCCTTCCGCCAAAGGACTTTTTAAAGGTGTCATTGCGGAGAGCGGACCTGCTGCTATTCTCTGGCAACCTGAAACTGCTAAATCAATCACCAAAGAGTATCTAGAAATTTTAGACATTCCGGAAGACAGTTTACATTTATTAAAAAAAATACCTCTCGAAACACTGAAGGGAGCCCAACTGAAGCTTCGCGATTTCCTAACTGACAAAACTGTTCAAAAAGTTTTCTCCCCTACTATTGATGGTAGTTTACTAACCACGGATATATCCGCTTGTTTAAACTCTGCACAAAGCGGTAACATAGCTCTCATGCTGGGGACCAACAAAGACGAATCAACTATGTTTGCCAGTAAAAAACTGAAGATGGTACCCACTTCCAGTGAAGGTTTAGAAAAGGAGTTTCTATATGTGCTTAGCCCCGAAGACAAGAAGCGAGTGACCTCCGCTTATTCAGCTTACCCAAACAAAAGAGGAATACTTGATTTAGTAACAGATGCTGTTTTCAGAATACCGGCTATTCGTGTTGCAGAGTGCCAAAGTAAGGTGGCTCCGGTTTATATGTACCGCTTCGATTGGAGTTCATTCGCATTAAACCTAACCGGTCTTCGTTCCTTTCATGGTTTAGAAATCCCCTTTGTATTCGGAAACTCCGATGGGCGCATAGGAAGACTGCTCAAAATAATCGCCTCTAAGAGATTAATTAAAAGCCTTTCTGGTAGCATGCAGCAAGCATGGGTAAATTTTGCCCGCTATGGCAACCCCAATGGGGAGGAGGCCGGAGCATGGAAAGCATTCGACACGAATGAACGTGCAACTATGATTTTCAACAAGCGAAGTAAGCTTGTTCTTGACCCTGACCACCTTCAGCGTAGGGCTTGGGAAGGTGTGAGGTATTATTAGAGATTTCTATTTATATCATCCTGGCTGGTTCAACTGACCTTCTTCAGGCTTCTCACTACATTAATTTACCATTTCCTCATACATTTTCGGTATACCCACCCAGAAATGGACCGATTAAATAGTCCCCAACTATAGACACACATTGGTAAACTCTGCCTGCTATTGCAATAGCAACTGAGGAAGTCGAGTTCCTAAACCATTCAACCTGAATGAACACGCTTTATGATTTTCAAAACCGGCTCGTTACCCGTGCAGCCTTAGCGTAAAGATTGAGAAGGTATAAGATATTATTAAGAGGTTCATATTCATCTTTCAGGCCTTTAATAAAATTAATTTCAATTTCATTCTAAATACCGCGATTAAACCGGCCCTAATTATTTGTTTCAAGAAAATAAATTTAATTTTTTTATACGTTTTACAAAAACGACATTAGTTTTTCATATAATTGCACAATTATTAACATAAATATATTTTCATAATATGACAAACAGAATTCTACCTTTGCTGGCAATGTTTATGTCTTTCTCCTATGCAACGACTGTCCTTGCACAAGATGCTGACTCGCTTGAAATAGCTAACCGTGGTACACTTACCATATCAGGTAGTGGCGATATTTATTATCGCTATGACATGATTGGAAAAACAAAGGGTAATAACTACACCAGTTTTACAAATTCACATAATGCTTTTGAATTAGGTATGGCCTCTGCCAAACTGGAGTATAATTACCGCGGCTTGGGTATATGCGCTGATTTAGGTTTTGGTAAACGAGCCATGGAGTTCTCGTATAACGATGTTCCTATGGTAGCGGCCATCAAGCAACTTTATATGTTTTATCAACCTAAAGACTTTATTAAGATAACCGCCGGAAGCTGGGGGACCCACGTAGGATATGAGCTTTTAGACCCTCATCTGAATGCAAACTACAGCATGAGTTACATGTTTACGAACGGCCCTTTCTTTCATACAGGTCTTAAGTTTGAGTTTTTCAAAGGCCCTCATACTTTCATGGTCGGAGTTGCAAACCCAACTGACTTTAAATACTCAACCGGAGCTTTGGACAATAAAGTGGGTCTAGCTCAGTATAGTGTAGTAGTAAATCCACACCTATCTATTTACTTAAACTATGTAGGAGGTCAAGCGCTAGATACTACTTTATCCAACCAAATTGATCTAGTGCTTTCAAGTGCCGTAACTGATGAAATAAGTTTAGGCTTTAACGGCACTGTGAACTTAGTCAGCGATCTGCCTCTCAAAAGAGCATCCGTGACGCGTAATGTTTGGCATGGACAAGCAATATACTTTAAATACATGCCTAAACCATGGGCTGGTCTGGCTGTACGTCTTGAACATTTTGGCGACCCCGATCAGTTGAAGGTTTTAAGTTCAGCAATTGCTGGCGGAAGTGTTTTCGAAGCCACTCTTTCAGCTAATTTTAAAGTGTATGGACTTACCGTTATTCCTGAATTCCGATTCGATGGTAGCAATCAGAAGATATTTACAGATAAAGATGGTGCAGGGACAAACTTTAACGCCAGTTTCGTTGTAGCTGCCATTTACAATTTCAGTGTGCAACCAAAACTAAGATAAGATTATACATCCTGCAGATTGAACCTATGAAAGCAAGATGTCAGCCCGCCCTTCAAGGCGGGCTTTTTTTTGCCCGAAAGGCGCTGATGTTTGCTAAAAAGCCGAAGGAGGATTTGAAATATTTCAAATCCTCCTTCGGCTTTTCTTGTATCCTATTAAGGGATTATTCAGCGGTTTCTTCACCCCAAGCAACCTGAATCCTTCCACAATGTTCACACGTAACAATTCTTTTGTGCTGGCGTATTTCCATTTGGCGCTGTGGTGGAATTTTGGCATAACAGCCTCCACATGCGTTACGCATAACAGCTACAACTGCTAAACCATTTTTATATGCGCCACGTATTCTTTTGTAAGCCTTAAGTAACCGCTCTTCAGTTTTTTTAGCATGTTTGTCAGAACTCTTTTGAAGATCTTGTTCCTCAATTTCTGTCTCTTCGATAATCTTTTCCAGCTCCTTCTTCTTTGTCTTAAGATTTTTCTCGCGTTCCTTGATAGTCTTTTGGGTTTCTTCTAAAACAGTCTGTTTCCCTTCTATTTTTGAAGTGGCATCATTAATTCTTTTCTCGCATAATTGAATTTCCAATTTCTGCAATTCAATCTCTTTCGAAAGCGCATCGAACTCGCGATTGTTCTTTACATTATCCTGCTGCTTTTCATAACGGCTAATTAACTCCTTCGCAAGCGACTTTGCATTCTTACGATTCTTAATTTCTTCTTCCAACTCTGCAACCTCAGCCTCAGAATTTGAAAGACGGGTATTCAACCCCTCAATTTCATCTTCCAGATCCTTCACCTCAATAGGTAACTCACCTTTAAGAATTTGGATTTTGTCAATCTTGGTGTCAATCTGCTGAAGATCCCAAAGTTGCTGTAATTTTTCTTCAACTGAAAGTTCTTTTGCTGCTGTTTTTACTACTGCCATACTATAGATAATTGATTGGATTTGTACTGATTTTTGAGATTTGGGCCACAAACATAGGAAATTTTCTGACAATTTGCTCCTGAAGTAACTCCTTAGTAAACTGCTCGCTTTCATAGTGCCCTACATCAGCGACCACAACCTTATTGTCTGCATCAAAAAAATCATGGTATTTAAAATCTGAGGTGATAAAAACATCCGCGTTTGCCGCAATGGCATTGTTTAAAAGGAATCTTCCTGATCCACCGCAAACAGCCACCCGCTTCACCGGTTTACCTAGCAGCTTGGTGAAGCGAATAGAATCAGTTTTGAGATTCTTCTTGACCAATTTCAAAAATTGCAACTCTTCGACAGGTTTTTTAAGATTCCCTACCATACCGCTACCAACTTGCGAATAAGCATTATCTAAGGTAACAACATCATAAGCAACCTCCTCATAAGGATGGGCCTCCAACAGAGCTTGAATAACCTTGTTTTCA
>JAZKEP010000237.1:0-12867 GCA_040387015.1 Bacteroidota bacterium | reverse complement strand
CATTTACATCTACATCACTCAGCGGGTAAACCTGTTTATCGTTAGGGTCGAAAGAGCCAACTACAGTAAAGCATTGCGTTAGTGTATTATTGGTTGGCACGGCATCAATATTGGTCGCAGTTACAGTAACGGTAAAACAAATAATGCTGCCGATAGCGGCAGTGTTATCTGTTTGTACCATTATGCCAAAGCTGTTATTGAAATCAATAGTGCCAAAGTCGGCAACATTGTAAGTAAGAGTGTTGCCGCTAACATTATCGGGAGTAAGCGCACCGGTTGCAGGAGCAACATAAGTGGCGGGACCTGTTATTACTATTTCAACACTGCCGCTTACTCCGGTACCCGTCAGGCAGTTAACACCATAAAAGTTGCTCAAGCTGCCTACATGAATATCCACTTCACTCCCGGTAGCCGGTCTGAATCTACCCGCAATACTCCATGCAGCCAAATCAAAGCCGGGTTTGCAGTCAAGAGCAAAGTCATTGTTGTAGTGTAAGGAATCAAGCGCAGTAACCGCCAGCGTATAAGCACCATTCGATGGACAAATAACAGTAAACGGTATATTGGAGGTATCCATGCTTATTACATACGTACTGAAGCTGTCCACTTCAAAGGAGTAAGTTCCCTGCCCGAGGGTTGGTCTTCGCTGCAAAAGATTTCCATTGTGCATCATGCTAACGGGGATATTAACCAAACCATTTTCAGAACTATCCTGAACGCAATTACCATTTGCATCTAAAAACACTTTACCGGTTATATCTTCATAAACCTCGCAGCCATTCGCATTAAACACATCGCAAATAGGCAGTGGCACATTGGGTGAATACGATGTTACATTGCCATAATTGGGCTGACACGTGATAAGGGTATTGGTATACCATAAATAGACAATACGTTTGAGCTGTGGAAGGCAAGTAATAGGGTTGTTGTCAATACGGCACCAGTAGAGTGAATCGGGTAACTCGGGAATACTCGTTAGCTGATTATAAGAAGCCCAAAACGTAGACATGCCGCTAGGCAAAGCAGGGAGAGCGGTTAGTTGATTGTTGGAGCAATCTAAAAAAACTACACCATTGGGAATAGCCGGAAGACTAACCAACGCGTTGTCGGGCAAATCTACCAGGTACATGTTATCGGGCAAAGGAGGAATGGTACTAAGCAGACTATTCCGGATGCTTATATATCGCAAGGTTTTTGGAAAAGACGGAAGATTGGTAAGAGGAGTAGTGAAGGATCGTAGATCGACAAGGGTATCAAAATAATTAATTCCCGTTAGGTCTTTTATGCCGGCACTATAAAATCCAATGGCTGTGCGGCTTACAACTTGCGGGCAAGTCGTATCCATCTGCCAGCCGCTGGCACTATCTCCCTGCAAACAGGTACTAAATCCGTTTCCATTCAGCCAGTTCCCAAATGCAGTATCCGGTATGCTTACCCACTGCGCTTGCAATGAGGCACAAGACATTAGACACAAGACAATAGAAAATAAAAAGTTGCGGAGTAGATTTGTTTTCATGGTAGGTATTTAGATTTAAAAATAATCCCATTTCACACACAAACGAAATTATTCTATCTGCTAATTTGCTAATCGGCACATCGGCTATTCCTCCTTCACCATCTTCACCACACAACTATTCTGCTCTCCTTCCTTCAGTTCCAGTTTAACTTCGGCAGGTTTATAACCGGTGCGGGTGGCTGTAAGTGTTTGCTTCTTCAGCAGGTTAGTCACTAACTCAAAAGTGCCATCAAGCCTGCTGATAGTTTTGTTCTTTCCCTTTTTAAACTTCAGCTTAACCGCAGGCACCGGTAAACCGGTTGCCGCATCAGTCACCCTGCCGCTTACAAGCTTCTCACCGCCTTTGCGCGCATAGTGCACACCCCATTTGCGCGCCCACTTGCGCATGCGCTCGCGGCTGCCTTCGCTGTAAGCGGTCTCCGCTTCGCGCCATACTTTCTTCACCACGGCATGCGCCTCCTTATAAATTCCGCGCAGCGCCTTCTGCTCTTTAAACATGGCATCGTTGGCAGCAATGGCCTGGTAGGTAAGGTTTTGAAACAGCAGCAGGGCCGCCTCTACTTCGGCCGCTGAAGGATTACTCATGGCGGGTTTTCCATTGGCTAAGCGTCTTGCTTCGCCATCTATTATTTTTTCGGCCGCCTCCCGGATGTTATTGTCATTCTTCAGCCCGGGAAGGACTGCGGAGTAAGCATTCATGCCAAACAGCACCCGGTCGGCAAACGAATACTTGTCGCGCTTTGCACCCAGGTTAAAAACCTGCAAAAAGTGCGATATATGAAGCGTTAAAGATCTGCGTGCTTTGTCTTTTTGCCCGGTAAGCGAACTGAACCCGGCCTTATGCTTAAAAATATTCACCCTGGTTTGTTTAAAAAGGGGCTCTATAACATTTAAACGGTCAATTGTTTTCTGGGTAAGGATAGTATGAACCCCTGCACTGTCATTTTTCCGCTTGGCAAATATCAATGCCTTTTCAATACCCACATCGGTAACCGGGTAGAACTTAGATTCAGAACCTTTCTTAACAGTAGCGCACATAACAACGTGGGTTTGGTTAACAAAATGCTATATAAAATACTGATATAATACATCCGCATAGATATAAATGAAGTATGTCAGTTGATAGGATGCACATTTTTGTATGAAACTATATTCTATCAATTGATATATAACAGATTTTTATATAAAATACTAATTTATCAGTTGACATAACAGCAGCTTTTATATAAATACATTATCTATCAGTTGATAAATTTAGGTCTACCATAAAACTCTTTATACTGTCAGTAGATATCCCTCGCATATTTATGTGCGCACTTGTTATATCAGTTGCCAGAGAACCTCTTTTTGCAAAAGAAAAGAAAATATCAGTATGAATGAAGATATTTTTAAAGAAAAAGTAAGCCTGGCAGGTATGCAAAGGAATGAATTGTAAGGCCCGTTTATATCCGCATGTATATCATTGCGTATTATGAAAGTGAATTGCTGGCTTACAGCTAACACAAAGCAAATAATGGAAAGAATATCAGGGCTATCCGTTCGGTCGAACCGTGTTGTAAACAGAAAGCAGGGATTGCCAAACTTGTCGAAGGCTGTTATGAATGAAGAAGATGAACTGCATTAAAAAAGGTTGCCCCCCCGAAAGAACACAACCTTTATTTTCTTGTAGTCATTTACTGTTCACTATTCACAATTCACTTCTTTTCCAATTGCTCAATGCGCTGTTGCAACTTATCAATCAATTGCTGCTGTTCCTGTATAGCTTTGGTAAGCACGGGAATAATGTCGGAGTAGAAAATGCCGTAGCGGTCGGTAGCTTCCACCACTTCGCCTTTTTCGTTCCTGATAACATCTCCGGCCTTTACCACTTCCTTTAGCACCGGTTCTACCTCCTGTGCAATAAAACCTATCTTATAACCCTGCTCAGGATTGTTCTTCCAGGTAAATTTTACGGGGCGAAGTTTCATCACATCCTCTAAACCATAGTTTAAGCCTGTTACATTCTCTTTTTCGCGGGCATCAGAAGTATTAATCGTTCCATTCACGGCATATACTGTTTTCCATCTCAGGGCAGTAGTACCTAAATCGAGGTTGTTATCTACAAAAGGACAGAACCGGAAAGCATTGGTAGTAATAGCCTGAAAAGTAACACCCGAGTTATAGGTACTTAAATCGTCATCGCTGGAGCGCAAATGAAAACCGTTACCATCTGCCACAAAGGCGTAGTCTCTTGCGTTGTTGCCGGTTCTCAAAAATTCATGCGTAAGGGTGCTGCCATTGGTAGAAGCAAAGCGCATAAAATTGGCGTTGGCAGTTGTGACCTCAAACGTACGGTAAGGAACAATAGTGCCAATACCTACGCGGCCTCCGCCTGTTACCGTCATTACATCGCCTGCCACACTGTTGTAAAAATTAAGCACCGATAGCGAGTCAATGGTGTTATGCAAATTACCTGCAATATGCCAAAACCTGGCTCCGCTATTGTTTTGAAACTGCAAACGGGCGTACCCGGCACTGTTATTATCATGCAGATTAAGCGTAGGGCTGCTGAGGGAACTGGAGTGGCGCACATCCAGTTTGGCTTCGGGCACTGTAGTGCCAATACCTATTTCGCCATTGCGGTTAATGCGCATACGCTCAACAGGAGAAGTGCCGATAGCTGTGCGGGTAGCAAAAACAATTCGCCCCGAAACCGAATCGGAAGAAACAGTTGAATCTGTATTGACAGAAATGTATGCAGCCGTCTCCCAATTTGCGCCATCGTAACCGTAAAAATCCAATCTTCCTAAAGTAGAACCGCTGCTTACTAAAGTTGGAGCTGCCAAAGTTCCAAGCGACCGCATAAAATTAAAAGTAGGGGTGCTGCTACCTGAATAATGCATCAGTATATTATCATTAGTTCCCTCACTGGCTACTTCAAATTTGGTGTTAGCCAGTATACCGCCTATGGCAGAAGTTCCCAAACCTACTCCTGTTCCGTTATCAAATATCTGCGAGTTACCCAAAGCAGTAGCGGAAGTAAATTTCGAAACATAGTTTATTGTTCCACTTACCGAACCGGGCCCGGTAGCGCCCGTAGCACCTGTGGCACCTGTGGCACCCGGAGTTCCGGCAGCACCTGTAGCACCTGTAGCACCGTTTACACCTGTAGGTCCGGTAGGTCCGGTGTTGCCACCTCCCGGGCCTGTAGCGCCTGTGGGACCTGTTGGCCCTGCACTGCCGTCATTTCCCTGAATGCCCTGCAATCCCTGAATACCCTGCGGCCCTGTAGCACCTGGCGTTCCGCCATTGGCGGCATACAAAGCATAAGGTACACTCATCAGCTGCGAGTTACCCATATCTACATAATTGGCTCCGCCTGCCACATCTACTTCCACCTGCAGATACTTATCGCCACTGCCCCAGTTGATACCGCTGAACGTACCGCTTACCACCGTTCCCGTTCCCACGGCATGGGTAATCAGCCCAAATGCATTGGTGGTGAGCACTTTAATTTCGCGGTAAACAATTGTGCCCCCCGATGAGCCATCGCGAACCGTAAAGCGCGCGCCTATGTTCTGGCTGACTATTTCATTACCGGTGTTGTTGCGCACCACAGCTTGGTAGTTCATGCTTTGCGGCACCTGGGCAAAAGAGTTGCTTGTTAGAAAAAGGGTGATAAACAAGCACACCCATGCTGATAGAAGGTTGTACAAGTTTTTCATGATGTTAGTGTTTAAGGAATGAAGTCGGAAGGTAGAAGGAAGAATTGAGAAAAAAGAATTTCTCAAACAAAAAGAGCAGAGAACTACCCCTGCTCCGAACTTCTCTTTTTGGTGTCGTAGTAGCTGTGGGTAGCCGCCTGAATAAACTCCAGCAACTTCTCCCCGCCTGCCTTCTTTTCGGAGGAGGTAACAAACATCACGGGCAGTTCATCCCACTCTTTCAGCAGGGCGTTCTTAAAGGCCTGAATATTGGTGGTAACATCTTTAGCGCCCTGTTTATCGGCCTTGGTAAAAACAACTACCAGCGGCACATGGTTCTTGCCCATCCAACCGATAAACTCTAAATCTATTTTCTGCGGAGGAATGCGCGCATCCACCAACTGGCACACATACATCAGTTGCTCGCGGTGCAGAATATAGTTACGTATCATGTTGTTCCACTTGTTGCGCTGCTCAATGGAAACCTTTGCAAAACTATAGCCGGGTAAATCAACAAAGTTGAGCTGCCCGTTAATGATAAAGTAATTGAGGGTCTGGGTTTTGCCGGGGGTCTTCGAAACCTTCGAAAGTTTCTTCCGGCCACACAGATAATTGATAAGGGAGCTCTTGCCCACGTTCGAGCGGCCGATAAAAGCAAATTCAGGAACTTCCTGCTTCGGACATTTTTCGTAATCAATGTAACTGGCGGTGTACTCGGCACTTTTAATTTGCATGTGGCAATAGTAGTGAATTACTCCCGCCCGAACGATTGACCTCGTGCAGTGGCACGCGATTGGTGGCTGAGCCTACATTAACTAATCCCCCAATCTACTAATCACTGTTATATTCGCGCTTCCAAAATGAGCAACCCCGTAACACCTTATAACGACACCCGCACCAAGAAAGCACAGGTGGAAGAAATGTTCGACAACATTGCGCACCGCTACGACTTTCTGAACCACCTGCTCTCGATGGGTATAGATATTATCTGGCGGAAGAAGGCGGTAAAGTATATCGGCACTATTCAGCCAAAAAAGATTTTAGATGTGGCCAGCGGCACCGGGGATTTTGCTTTCGAAGCATTGTCGCTCCATCCCGAAAAAATAATTGGTTTCGATTTGTCGGAAGGTATGATGAACTACGGCCGCGAAAAAGCAAAGAAACTGAAGGTAGCGCAGATAGTGGAGTTTATAAAAGGTGATTCGGAGAAAATGCCTTTTGCCGATAATTCGTTTGATGCTATTACCGTGGGCTTTGGTGTTCGCAATTTCGAAAACCTGGAGGTAGGGTTAAAAGAAATGCAACGGGTGTTACGCACCGGAGGCAAGGTTGCCATTCTGGAAGCATCTATGCCGCAGAACGCAATAATCCGCTCGCTTTTTAGTTTATACTTCGGTAAAATAGTTCCGCTTATTGGCAGATTGTTTTCGAAAGATGCCAGGGCTTACACTTATTTACCCGAAAGTGTAATGGCTTTTCCCCGTGGTTTGGAGTTTGTGAGAATATTGGAGAATATTGGCTTTCGAAATGTGAAGTGGCAACCACTAACGTTGGGAGCCTGTGCTTTTTATACCATGGAGAAATAAAAATTCAATTGCGTTGACAGTAAAAAGATTTATTCCCATACTCTTTCTGTTTTTATCAGCAGGCCTTTCTGCCCAATTCAACGTGCATGAGTTGAGTCGGAAAGATGTGTACTTCGGAATTGCAATCGGGATAAACGTGGGCGACTTTAAAATGATTCACACCCCGGTAAGACCTGAGAATGATTCCATCCGTTACTTTAAACCTAAGCTGGGCCCGGGATTTAACCTGGGTATTATTTGCAACTACCAGTTTCATAAATATTTCGACCTGCGCTTTATTCCTACGCTTTCTTTCTCCGATAAGAATATTGAATACGAAGACATAGATTATAACATCGTTAAGAAAAGCCTCTCTTCTATCTACCTCGATTTTCCTCTTTTGCTTCGTTTTAAATCGCAGCCCATTAAAGATTTCAGGATTTATGTAATTGCCGGTGCGCGTTATGATTTTGACCTTGCCTCGAATGTAAAAGCCCGTAAGGCGGAAGATATTATTAAGCTGAATAAGCACGATGTAGCTGTTGAATACGGAATAGGGGTGATGATTTATTTCCCTTATTTCATTCTATCGCCTGAATTTAAAATGAGCCACGGTGTGGTGAATGTGCATTCCACAACTCCCGGTTTAATTTACTCGCGCACAATTGAAAGAATGTATTCGCGCACCTTTACTATCTCTTTCAATCTGGAGGGCTAATGCCTCTTTACAAAAACATAAGCGCAGTCGATTCGTCCATCGCCCTTTGGCGCATTGAAGAAGAACTTTCTTACTTCGAATCAAAGTTTCATTCTCATCCCGATATTAAGAACGAGAACAAACGGCTTCAGTGGTATGCAACACGTCATTTGGTAAACCAGCTGTTGGGCGACCACGTTTCTATGATTAAAGATGAAATGGGCAAACCTTCCATAAAGAACAGTACAAATCATATTTCGCTCTCGCACACGCCCGTATTTGCGGCAGTCATGTTCAGTCAGAAATTTCCGGTGGGTGTCGATCTGGAAATGATAACCCCGAAAGTAGAGCGCATTGCTCATAAGTTTTTAAGAGAAGATGAAATCAGTTCTATAAGGCCTGATGAGAAGATTGAAAAACTGATTTTGTATTGGAGCGCAAAGGAATCCTTATTTAAACTTCACGGCAAA
Organism: Bacteroidota bacterium; assembly: GCA_040387015.1. Taxonomy (GTDB): domain Bacteria; phylum Bacteroidota; class Bacteroidia; order Chitinophagales; family LD1; genus Bog-950. The sequence continues at coordinate 4,936 of JAZKEP010000237.1, read as the reverse complement.
GGTGATATTGAATTCAAAACACAATTGCTCATTGACCCGTTTGAATTGAGTTTGAGCGGCACCCTGCAAGCTGAAATAAGTGCGGGAGATTTAACCCATAAAAATCTTACGATTCAATACGAATTCTTCGAAGACCATGTGCTGACCTATGTAGTGGGCCGGTAAATTACATTACCTACTGTAAGGGCAAATTCTTTCTTCTGTTCAATCAGCAATTTATGAAGTTTCATCAAGCGCATCAATTCGCCATCATCCTTAGCGTCTTTCAGCAGCTTCTCCACTTTCCTCAACTCTGCAATGTTTTTAAACTGCTTTAACCGCACACAGGCCGATTGGATATCCTTGATAAACATTGATTTTTTATCAGGCACTACAATCTTGTATTTCTGCCACCAGTTCTCACTCAAGGAATGCGGCTGTGTAAGAATCTCTATAGCAAGGGAAGTAATCTTTTCATCATCATTTGTAGTGAAGAATTTTTCATCATGCACATTGCCCTGCAAAAATTCCCGCTGCACTAACTCATACAAGGGTTTAAACTTCGGAGTTTCAATATCTATTCCCTCCAGGTCATCTAACACATAAGCGGTAACCGTATCTATTTCTGTTTCGGTATCCAGTTTCCAGTTTCCGAATTCAATCAAAATGCGGATGATGTCTTTTTCAACTACTTCAAGGCTTGACGAAACTCCATTGAATTGCTCTTTGTGAAATGCCTTACTGAATTGGTCATCACTTTTATCAACTTGCTTTCGCTGTTCTTCTTTCTGCTCTGATTCTTCCTGCTCCTTTACCTTTTTTCTGCGCTGTTTATTTACTTCAGTAATGAGGATTTGCTCACTCATATCAAACTGCTGACTGCTTTCCTTCACATAAACAGAGCGCTGAATGGTGTCCGGAATCTTTGCAATAGAATCAATCACATCGCGGATAAGCTGCGCTTTCTTTATTGGGTCCTTCTTAGCTTCTTCGGCAAACAGGGCCGTTTTAAAGGAGATTAAATCTTTCTTGTTATCCTGAATAAACTGGTAAAAATTTTCAGACCCAACTTTCCTTACATACGAATCGGGGTCCTCTGAATCAGGTAGAATCACAATTCGCACATTCATTCCTTCCTCTAAAATTAAATCAGTTCCACGCAAGGCTGCTTTAATTCCTGCGGCATCGCCATCATAAAGCATGGTGATGTTTGGCGTAATTCGCTTAATCAAACGAATTTGGTCTACGGTAAGCGATGTTCCCGAGGAAGCTACCGCGTTCTCAATGCCCGATTGATGCAACGAAATAACATCCGTATAGCCCTCCACCATCAAGCACTCATCTTTCTTCCGTATTTCATTCTTCGCGAAATAAGCACCGTAAAGAATTTTACTCTTGAGATAAACTTCGCTTTCAGGTGTGTTTACATACTTCGGGGCTTTCTCATCCTTTATCATGATGCGCCCACCAAAGCCAACTACCTTGCCCGTCATGTTATGAATAGGAAACATCACCCGGTTACGGAAAAAATCTATCGTGCTGTTTTCCTTCGGAGAAGTAAGTCCTGCCTTTTTCAGCACCTCCAACTGAAAGCCTTCTTTCAAAGCATGTTTGGTAAACACATCATATCCTTCGGGCGAAAAGCCGAGTTGAAATTTTTCAATCGTATGATTTAGAAAACCGCGCTCTTTGAAATAGGCTAAGCCGATTTTACCATGTTCGTTATTCAACATATACTCGGTAAAGAACTTTTGCGCAGCAGCATTGGCAATATAAATGCTCTCAACCGTGTTGTGCTTTTCAAGCTCCTTTTGCTTGTCTTCATCGGTTACATTCTCCTCCTCTATCTCAATGTTATATTTCTTGGCGAGATAGCGTAGCGCATCCGGGTACGTTAACTGCTGATAATCTATAAGAAACTGGAGCGGGCCTCCGGCTTTTCCACAGCCAAAGCATTTGTAAATATTTCGTGCAGGGTTTACATTGAACGAAGGAGTTTTTTCGTTGTGAAACGGACAAAGCCCTAACAAATTAGCCCCGCGTTTCTTAAGCGTAACAAATTCACCAACCACGTCCTCTACGCGGGCTTCATCATTTATTTTTTGGATAGTAAATTTGGAAATCATGAATTAGGGAAGCCGAAAATACAAGAAAATACTGAACACGGTGCGCCAACATAGGCAATGAAATACCGTTTACATTTTTTCACATCCGCTTGAAACCTAATGCAGGCATTGGTTTTAATCACTTGCTCATCGTCTTTTACTACCCGCCATTAAACGCGGCACAGGTTTCGTAATCATAGCTGCATATTTCTTCATCAAAAAAATAACAGGAGGAAACAGTTTATGAAACGAGTTAACCAACAAACCCCAACTATTGAAAACCAAACAACATTGCGAGTTCAACCTGTCCGCTTTAATAAAATCAGCATTCAGGTTAAAAAGGTAATAACAATGATGGTTCTTGTAACTACAATGCAATTGGCCACCGCCCGCGATAATGGCTCCATTGTAAATCTTCGTTTAAGCGATAACTCACCGTTCAGAGTATTCATTGACGGCAGACAGGTAGGCGGTGTAGGTAAAACAGCCTCATTTGCGAACCTTGCACAAGGCAGATATTTTATTGAAGTTTATCCGCTTGGCAATTCACGCAAGAACGAAAGACACAGCCGAAATTTTAAAGGCAACCTGATGGTAGATCGCAACACCGAATCGTTCATAACAGTTTTCCCTGAATACAGGAAGTTACAATACGACCGCGTTGTGTCTTTGAACACCCCCCGCTGGAACGACCGTGACAATAACTGCAATGATCGGGGTTGCCGCAATCCAAGACACCACCATGGTAATCATTCAGGTTATGCGCCATCCGCACCGGTGGGACCTATGGCTATAAACCCGGCAGATTTTCAAGCATTAAAACACACTATTGATAACGGAAGCTTTGAAAGCACCAAGTTGAATATCTTCAAGCAGGCTCTTACTTATAATTACTTTACCTCGGGGCAGGTGCGCGAGCTAATGAATTTGTTCTGGTTTGAAAACACCAAGCTTGAGGTAGCAAAACTGGCTTATCCAAAAACTATTGATAAGAATAATTATTACACGCTTAACAATGAGTTCAGCTTCAGCAGTAGTGTAAATGAACTAGGTGATTACATTGCTATGCGATAGCAGATAGTTTGCAAAGCGGGAAAAAATTAAATTCGCCCCTCCTTATAATTTAAGGAGGGTTTTTCATGCTCAGCAATTCATATACATATAACCAGTCTTTCGAGCTTGAATGCGGCAAATCGCTGTCATCGGTTGAAATAGCCTATTGCACTTATGGCCAACTAAATGAAGAAAAGGACAACGTAATCTATGTTTGTCATGCCCTTACTGCTAATGCCGATGTATCGAACTGGTGGCCGGGCATGGTAGGCGAGGGATTAATATTCAACACTAATAAGTATTTTATCGTTTGCGCCAATCTCCTCGGCTCCTGTTACGGCACCACAGGGCCTACAAGCATAAATCCTGAAACCAAAAAGAAGTTTGGCAAATCGTTTCCGCTTGTAACGGTTCGGGATTTGGCGAAGGCCCATCAGTTGCTGGCAGAACATCTACAGCTGAAATCCATTCATCTTTTGTTTGGTGGCTCCTTGGGCGGGCAACAGGCCCTAGAGTGGGCTATCATGCAGCCGCAGTTCATCAAAAACCTTTTTGTCATAGCTACCAATCCGCGCCATTCTGCATGGGGAATTGCTTTTAACGAAGCGCAACGCATGGCCCTGGATGCAGGCGAAAAAGGATTAGAAGCAGCACGCGCTATTGCCATGTTATCGTACCGGAATTACACGATGTATGAGAACACGCAGACTGATATAGAAGACAAGATAGATGGCTTTCGCGCAGCAAGCTATCAGCAGTATCAGGGAATGAAACTGAAAAAGCGTTTTGATCCTCATAGTTATTATACCCTCAGCAAAGCAATGGATTCGCATCATGTTGGAAGAGGAAGAAACTCAATGCACGAAGCTTTAGCGCAGATAAAAGCAAAAACACTGGTGGTTGGAATTTCATCTGATATTCTTTTTCCGGTGAAAGAGCAGGAGTTTTTGGCGGAGAATATTCCGGGAGCAGTCCTTGAAGTTATTGAATCCGATTATGGGCACGATGGTTTTTTAATGGAAACAAAAACTATTTCTGAGTTGTTGACCAAGCATCTTTCGATATGAGCAAAAAATTGAGATTAGGAGTATTTGGGTTTGGCGTAGTCGGTCAGGGACTTTACGATGTGCTACACAAAACAAAAGGGATTAATGCCGAGGTGGTAAAGATTTGTGTGAAACACAAGGACAAGCAGCGCCCCATACCGGCAAATTATTTCACGTATGATAAGAATGACATTCTCAATGATGACTCACTAGATGTGGTAGTTGAGTTGATTGACAATGCCGATGAAGCATTTGATATCGTAGTCGCTGCACTTAAAAAAGGTAAGGCTGTGGTTTCTGCAAACAAAAAAATGATTGCCGAGCATCTTCGCGAGTTTTATGATTTACAGCAACAGCATAATGTTTCGCTTTTATATGAAGCCGCTGTCTGCGGAGGAATTCCGATTATCCGAAATTTGGAAGAGTATTATGATAACGACCTGCTGGAATCATTAGAAGGTATCTGTAACGGTACTACGAATTATATTCTTACTAAAACTTCAGATGAAGGATTGACTTACGAGGAGGCATTGAAACAAGCTCAGGACCTCGGCTTTGCAGAAAGCAATCCAACATTGGATGTAAAAGGTTACGATGCCAAATTTAAGCTTACCATTCTGGTTAACCATACTTTCGGACTATTCGTGAAGCCTGAAGACATTTTCAACTTCGGCATTCAAAACCTTTCAGTTGCTGATTCAACTTACGCAAAAGAAAAAGCTTACAAGGCCACTTAAATTTTCAAATTTGAAA
>JAZKEP010000236.1:5187-6869 GCA_040387015.1 Bacteroidota bacterium | reverse complement strand
AGTACCAATAAAGAGTTGGCATCTTTCAGCTATGTTGCTAGTCACGATTTAAAAGAGCCGCTGCGAAAAATACAAATGTTTTCTTCGCGCATTCTTGAAAGAGAAAATGCAAAATTATCGAATGAAGGAAAGGCAGATTTTACACGTATTGTTGCCTCCGTGCAGCGACTTCAGGATTTGCTCGATGCACTACTCGAATTTTCACAAACTAGCAATGCGGAAATTATTTTTGAAGCAACCGATTTGAATGGCATACTTGAGCAGGTGCAAAATGATTTAAAGGATGTTATTGAAGAGAAAAAGGCAGTTGTTGAATCGGAAACATTGCCCATCCTTCCAGTAGTGCCTATTCAATTCAGACAATTGTTTTCGAATATTATCGGCAATGCTATCAAATACAGCAAGGCTGGTGTTGCTCCGCGAATAAAGATTGAGGCCCACAGAATAGCGGCCATGGAAAAAAAAGAGGCAGGATGGCAGTTTAGTTTTTCCGATAATGGTATTGGTTTCGAACAGGAATATGAGCCTAAAATTTATCAGCTCTTTCAGCGCCTGCACAGCAAATCGGAATACAGCGGAACGGGAATGGGGCTTGCCATTTGCAAAAAAATTGTACTCAACCATCATGGCACTATCAGCGCCACCTCAAAGCTCGGTGAGGGTGCTACATTCTTCGTGTTTATCCCTGACAATAAAATCTGATGTAAAAATTCTTCCTTCTTTTTACGCTGCAGTTATTTTTACCGGTAGAAAAAGCGCCCCGGTTTTTTGGGGCGCTTAACTGTTAGAGATTTCTATTCTCTCATGGCAGTCATTGTTTCCTGATATCAAGAATCCAAGGTGGGAAAGGATGGTTGTTTGTTGGTTATTTATAGAACTATTCTCATGCCGTAACCACCTAATTTCCTAAATAAGTTTTTAGAGAACGTGAAGAACTTTGAAGATGCGATATGGCTTTGCTCTTTATCTGTCTTACCCGTTCCTTAGAAAGATTTAAGCGGTTTGCAATATCATCAAATCCTAAAGGTTCGTTGTTATTTAAACCAAAAAACAATTGTATAACCTGCTTCTGTTGTTCATTAAGTGTAGAGAGCGCTTCACAAATGTCGGTTCGAAGTGATTCATTAAGTGCAACATTTCTATCTACTTCTTCTGCATTTGGGTTTGCCAGCACATCCAGCAGCGAGTTATCTTCTCCTGTTATAAAAGGAGTATCAATAGAAAAGGGCTTTATCGCCAAACCGAGCGTTTCGTTTACTTGTTCTGTTTTTATATCTAAAAGTCCTGTTCATACTTCTGTTCCAATTGTGCCATGGCATTCTTCAATTTGCGTACAGAATCAACCTTATTTAAAGGAAGCCTGATCATGCGCGAGCTTTCGGATATAGCCTGAATGATAGTTTGCCTTATCCACCATACTGCATACGATATGAATTTGAATCCCCGCGTTTCATCAAAACGGCCAGCTGCTTTCACCAGCCCTATATTTCCTTCGTTAATCAAATCGGACAATGCAAGACCCTGAAACTGATATTGTTTGGCGACTGACACCACAAAACGAAGGTTGGCCCTTACTAATTTTTGCAAAGCGTCATCATCCCCCTGTCGTATTCTACGGGCAAGAATTGTTTCTTCTTCAGCACTAATCAGGTCATAACGACTGATATCGCTCAGATATTTTT
>JAZKEP010000236.1:0-5177 GCA_040387015.1 Bacteroidota bacterium | reverse complement strand
GTAAGCTTTTCTGAAATTGTAAGTTGACGCATTTGGACACTTTTTAATCTACATTTTAAACGTTTTCATGGTCGCTCCATTGCAAGAAAGACTGTATAAAAAGGCGCCTGAAGGCTCATTTAACTTTTGTTTTGAAAGACCGCGTTCGTTATTCATACGCTGTTTGAGGTTCGCTTGGCACATATTTCGATTGCATTCGGCAAATGAGAGGATATGAAAAGGCTAATTTTGATTTCAACTTTTACGGCTTCAGTGCTATTAGCCCCTGCCCAAATTATCAATCCGGGTCAGCCAGTTAATCCGGCTCAACCTATCAATCCCAATAATCCTAATTTGAATCTGGTGAACCCGAATATTACACCCATGAATCCTATTGTGCCACCCAATAACCTTTACCTGGGGCCTACGGGAACAACCGGTATGCTTCCCGGCCAAAATGCAATTCCTGATTATCCGCAAGTGCCTACAGGTCCTACGGGCACTAAAGGAATACCCGGTATTACACCGCCCAAAGAGAGTTCCGGACCCACAGGTAGGCAGTAAGTTTATCAGGATGGGATGTTGGAATTGCTATAGAAATGGTCTTCTTTGGCATAAGGGTGTGTATTTTATCAGAAAGCTATAAAGGGTTTTTATAAATGTAAAACAGTTTTCAAAAAATGTAATGTGCATTTTTATAAACCTATTTACCGTTTTCTTAATGTCTATATACATTTGTAAAAACTCTATACAGCTTTCTAAAAATGCAAGACATATTTATATAAAGTTATAGAACATTTGTAGATAAGTATAGTGGCTTTCTATAAACCTATACTACCTTGTTGTATTTGGCTGATACCTTGAGGCATTTAACCGCTACCTTAAAGCAAACAGGTGCTGCCGTGAAGGGAAATAGTGTGAAACCGGTATAAATAAGTCTGAGATTAATCGTATGAAAAATGATAATGAGGCAAATCCGTAGGCTTCTAAGTTATGTTTTGGGCTCCTGTGCCAGTTGTAACAGCTTGTTTTGTTGAAGGTTTTTTATAAAGATGGGCGGGCATCGGTTTGTTTAACACCTCGCGCATTTTTTTTAGTGCATCGGCCCATGTTATCAATTCATCAAGCATTGTATTTAACTCCTTTATGTGTTTAGGGTCAGGTTTAAAGTCTTCTAAGTTTGCAAAATCGGTGTCTAGCGAAAGGGCTACCTGATTTAAGTTTACCTTCCTTCATTTCGTGCATAGCACGCTCCACTTTATCCTGCGCTTTTTTACCATACTTTGCCATGGTTTTGGTTTTAGTATATCAAAAATATTCTAACGCATCCTCTCGCTATCCTCATACATGTCGGAACGGTCTTCGTTCTCGTCAATATCAAATCCATCAGCGATAAAATCACTATCGTCATCATCAGTATCGGGTTGGGTGGCCTGCTTAGCAAGTTTCTTACGTGTTTTAAATTCTTCAATGTCGGCTGGCTCAATCGCTATTACACTTCCCCCTTTTTTCGGTGGATTTTTCATGGCGCTAGGATTAGAAGTATTACCTTTCCCTGATTTCGTGCTTGTAGAAGAAGCTTTTTTTGCAGTTGTTGATTTACTGCCTTTGGTGGTTGTATTCTTTTTCATTGGATCTTGGTTAAGGTTTCCCAAAATTTGTATGTAGAAGGAACGCGAGTGATCGGCTAAATAAGCCGATTACTCGTTCCTGATTTTTTAAAGAGCGGAGTTAAGTTAATAACTCCGCTTAACTCAAGGAAATTGCTTTCCTTTTGTATCCTTAAAGCGGGGCTGTTTTACTAACCCCGCCTTTTCGAAAAGAGGTTACCCTTTTCAAGATTTTAAAAAGCGGGTTATTGCTAACCCGCCCACTTTGAATTGGTGTTACCCTTTTCGTAGTTTCTTTAAAAGGCGGAGCACCCACGAACTCCGCCTTACGAAGAGAAAGCTCTCTTCGATTCTTTTGTTTCCTGAAGAGGGGTTATTTTACTAACCCCTCTTTTTCGAAAAGATGTTACTCTTTTCTGAGATTCTTTAAAAAAGCAGGCTGTTTTACCAGCCTGCTTACTTTGAATTGGTGTTATCCTTTTCGCAGTTCCTTATATAGTGTTCCTTTTATAAGCCCTTATCACTTGGTTCATCAGCTTGTTGTTCCCGTGCTTTACGTTCACCTACTGTTTCATCAAACCTTGAAAAATCGTTGTGACGCTTATCCATTTCGCGGTGTTCCCTTTTTTCGCCAATTCCTAGTCCTTGCTGTTCGGCCAACCTCTCTGCAGTTAGTTCTTCTATTTGAGGTGGTTCTTCATTTTTATTTTTAACCGCCCTGGATTTTCGGCTGTTTGGTGTTTTTTGGTTTTGATTCGGTTTCATTAATTTCTATTTTCTGAAGTATAAATTTCCAAGAACTGTACCATCGCTTTTTTAAGCCTTCTTTGAGATTAATCTTCCCCATATTAAATTTTAGCTTCAATTCTCAGGGAAGTAAATTCCTCGATGTTCCCCAATCCTATAGGATTAACAAGCGGTGGGTCTACGCCAGGTTCTTTCATAGGTCTTTCTATATCCGGTTTAGTAAGGGGCTTTTCTTTATCAGGCACAGTAGGTTTTTCCCGCTGAGGTTCAGTGATTGGCTTTTCTTTATCAGGTTCTTTACTAGGTTCTTCTCTTTTAGGTTCTGTAATAGGTTTCTCCCTGTCAGGTTCTGTGATAGGTTTCTCTTTACCGGGCTCGGTGACAGGTTTTTCTTTTTCAGGCTCTTTTAAAGGCTGCGAAGGATTTATTTTATCGGGATTTTCCTGTTGGTTATATGTCTGTGTTTTCATAGAAATGAATTATTTAGATTTAATCGGAAAAGTATTTATGGCTTAGCCACTTTATTAAAAGTAAAACTCACATCAACCTTAATTATCTCTGCAACTTTCATTACTAGAATTGTCGGCACCTTAATATCATGGTCTGCAAGTTTCACATCAAACTCAGCCGTAGCTTTTTCCGGTTGCCCGTTATGCACTATTAGTTTGCTCTTTATAGTTCTTTCTCTTTTTATGCCATGCACTTCAAATGTTCCCTTTAGGGTTATATTATAGGTACCGCTTTTTGTAAAGGATATTTTTTCAACGATAGTTGCTTCAAGTATTGCGTATGGGAATTTGTCACTTTCTACGTAGCTTTCATTAAAGTGCTGTTGCATCAATGGTTTGGGGAAAGCAAAACTTTTCATTTCTACTTTTGCCGTTATTTTTCTTCCGGTAGCATCAAGTACACAATTGGCTTCACTGGAAACAGCATCAATATCTTCCAGTGGTGTTGAAGAGTGAAAATGAATTTTGCCTTGAGGGGCAGTATAAATTTGAGCCTGCAACACCAAGGTAGTTGCAGTTAACAGTATAATGAGCATACACGTAACAATAGATTTCATGACTATATGTTTAATCAACTAAGGTTAAATGTGTGCCAAGTTTGGTGGACCATTTGGCTAGCCAGAATTGTTGTTTGCAGAGTAAGCTGGAAAGTTTTGCGTAGGGTCGAAATAGTTAACATAAAAGGCCGCCTGTTTCAAGAGGCGGCCTTTCGTATTACAAAGTTGTTCCTATTTCTGCTTAATTAATTCCGTGAGTTTCCTCTAGCTTTAGGAGAAGTATCAAATGTGGAGGAAGCCGAATAAGCGGACGACCCACCTGAACAAATACTTTGAACCTGAAATTCATAAACTGTGGCTTGTGTAAGCCCTGAAACAATCCGCGAAGGGGTGGTAGAAGTAACCGTGGTCCACACGGTGGAGGATGTAGATTTATATCTAATGTTGTAGCTTAAAGCTCCGGTACCTGACCAGTTTAGTGTTGCGCCTGCCGATGAAATCGCTGAAGCGAATAACCCTGACGGCACGTTGCAGGTAATAACGGAAGTTGCCGGAGTAGTAAACGTAACCGATCCCGAATAAGCTGAGGAGCCTCCTGAACAAATGCTTTGTATCTGAAATTCATAGGTGGTAGAAGCTAAAAGGCCGGATATGCTACGTAAAGCAGTGGTAGAAGTAGTGCTTAGCCACAAAGTTGAACTTGTAGGCTTATATCTTACATTATAACTTAACGCACCTGTCGATGCCCAATTTAGGGTAGCGCTGCTGCTGGTAACCGAATTTGAATATAATCCGTTAGGAACATTACAAATCATTGCAGCTGCAGGAGTAGTAAATATTGCCGAGCCCGAATAAGCTGAAGATCCGCCCGAACAAACACTTTGTAGCTGAAACTCATAAGTAGTAGAAGCCAATAGCCCGACTATACCACGTGAAACACTTGCAGAGGAAGTGCTTAGCCAAGAGGTTGAGCTGGTAGGCTTATATCTTAAATTATAGCTTACTGCACCTGTTGAAGACCAGTATAATGTTGCACTGCTACTAGTAACCGAATTTGAATACAACCCGCCTGGAATATTACAAACCAGTGGTGCCGGAGTACTGAACAGAACCGAACCTGAATACGCAGATGAGCCTCCCGAACAAACGCTTTGAACCTGAAACTCATAGGTAACAGAAGCTGGTAGCCCTGTGATAGCAAGCGAGTTAGTAGTAGAAGTAGTGTTCAGCCAAGACGTTGCGCTCGTGGGCTTATATCTTACATTATAGCTTACCGCACCCGATGACGCCCAGTTTAGTGTAGCGCTGCTGCTGGTAACCGAATTTGAATACAATCCTCCAGGGGTGTTACAAACTACAGCAAGCGACAGTGTCACAAATATTCCCGAAGCTGAGTAAGCCGATGAACTTGACGAGCATGCGCTTTGCACTTGAAATTCATAGGTGCTAGCTGCAGACAATGACGAGATACCCAGCGAAGTTCCGGTGGATACTACATTGATCCAGGATGTCGAAAGCGTAGGCTTGTATCTTACATTATAGTTCAACGCACCGGTTGATGACCATGCCAGGGAGGCGCTGCTGGAGGTAATATTTAAAGATAACAATCCGCTTGGCACGTTACAGGCAATTGGGGCAGCCAACGTTGTAAAAAAACCTGAAGCCGAAAAGGCTGATGAACTTGACGAACAAATGCTTTGCACCTGAAACTCATAAGTAGTAGATGATGCCAGTCCCGAAGCAATAAACGATGTGCTTGTTGCCGGGGCGGTTATCCAAGTGGTAGAAGACGTAGGTTTGTACTTTACATTATAACTTACAGCACCAGTCGTTGT
>JAZKEP010000235.1:10775-14249 GCA_040387015.1 Bacteroidota bacterium | reverse complement strand
TGCCCGAATAATCAGGAACCATCTTCCCCACCTCTCCATCTAACCGAAAAAAATCCTGCCCGAAAAGGATATTCTGCTGGTCGACACTGTTGAAATAGCTTTTGGTCAGGCACAGGTAATAAATCGAATCGAGAATGTTGGTTTTGCCCGTTCCGTTCTTGCCGATAAAGCAGTTAATCTTCTTCGTAAAAGGAAGCGAAAGCGAAGCGTGGTTTTTGAAATTAAGAAGGGAAATTTTATTCAGAAACATTACTTTCGCCCGTGCTTTTAATAGGTGACCGGCTCAAAAAGGGTTTGTCATGCTGACGAAGGAAGCATCTTGTATTCTTTGATAAAACAAATACAAGTTCCTTCACTTCGCAAAGCCTTCGTTCAGGATGACAATTGTGCTCTTGAGGTAGTCGTGATTAAAACCTTAAAGAATTTAGAAATGGCGAAAATAACCAAAGACACCTATTTATACTGGTACGAACTAATGCTTCGCCTGCGAAGATTTGAAGAGCGGGCGGGTATGCTTTACGGGCAACAAAAGATACGCGGGTTCTGCCATTTATACATCGGGCAGGAGGCTGTAGCTGCAGGCACCATGAGCGCCCTGCGCGCAGACGACCGTATGATAACCGCCTACCGCGACCACGGTCTGGCCATTGCCAAAGGTATTAGCTGTAATGCCGCCATGGCCGAATTGTTTGGCAAAGTTACAGGCTGCACCAAAGGTAAAGGCGGCTCCATGCACTTCTTTTCCAAAGAGCATAGTTTTTTTGGAGGCCACGGCATTGTGGGCGCGCAAATAGGCTTAGGCGCAGGCATTGCCTTTGCCGACCAATACAACGGAAAAGATAATGTAACCATTTGCTACTTCGGTGACGGGGCAGCCCGCCAGGGTATGCTGCACGAGGCCTTTAACATGGCCATGATGTGGAAACTGCCCGTGATATTTGTTTGCGAGAATAATGGTTACGCCATGGGGACCTCGGTAGGCCGCAGTTCAAACGTTACACAAATTGCAACATTGGCCGAAGCGTATGACATGCCCTTCGAATCAATAGATGCTATGAAGTGCGAACCCGTTCATGAAGCGGTAGCTAAAGCAGCCGAAAGGGCGCGCAAGGGCGAAGGTCCCACTTTTCTTGAAATGGCAACCTATCGCTACAAGGGCCACTCCATGAGCGACCCGCAAAAATACCGCACCAAAGAGGAAGTAGAAGATTACAAGAAGCTGGACCCTATTGAAACAGCATTGGGTGTTATCCTGAAAAAGAAATATGCCACCCAGTCGGAAATAGATGACATTATAGCGCGGGTAGAAAAAGAAATTGATGACTGCGTTGCCTTTGCCGAAAGTTCGGCATATCCTGACGATAAAGAATTGTATACCGACAATTATGTGCAGGCCGATTATCCTTTCTTGATGGAATAAACAAAGATTTTATATTCGCACCTCAATAAATGCCGCAAGGCAAAAAGAATAAAAACAAAACCATGGCTGAAGAAAAAGTAAACAAAGGAATTGACATTGAAGAAGGATTGGGAAAAGCACAGTTGTTTATAGACAACAATAAAAATGCGGTAATGATTGGCGGAGGCGTGGTACTGGCTGTGGTGATTGGCCTTATCTATTTCTTTCAATTTTATTTACCCGACCAGAATGTGAAAGCACAAAAGGCGATGTATATGGCGGAGTTTGCTTTCGGGAAAGATTCATTTGCGTTGGCTCTTAACGGACAAACACTGGGTGCTAACCCTTACAAAGGCTTTGCATCGGTGGCTAAAGATTTCGGCATGACCAAGGCAGGAAAGCTGGCTAATTACTATGCCGGTATCTGTTGCCTGAACCTGAATAAGTATGATGAGGCAATTTCTTACCTGGATAAGTTCAGCACTAAAGACCCGATAATCGGAGCCCTTAAATTAAACGCCACCGGAGATGCTTATATGGAACTTGGCAAAACAGAAGACGGTATCAAGTATTACGAAAAGGCTGCTGCCTTTTCTGATAACGAAAGCTACACTCCTTATTTCCTTTTCAAAACCGGAATGGCTTTAGAAAAAGCAAATAAACCAGCCGAGGCAAAAGAATATTACGAGAAAGTTCGCGACCAATATCCAAAGAGCGAGGAGTCACAAAAAATAGAAGCTTACATTGCAAGAGTAAGCGCAGAATAAATCACAGAAGAGGGAAACAAAATTTCCCTCTTTTTATTTAAAGACCATACCATGTCAGCAAAAGATAAAAACCTGTCGGAGCATACTGAACTTAAGGTTCCGAACGCACCTAAGTATCGAATAGCTATTGCAGTTTCGGAGTATAATGAAAACATAACGTTTGCATTACGGAACGGATGTATTGAAACGTTGAAGAAGTTTGGAGTAAAGGAGAAGAACATTTTTGTTGAGTTGGTTCCCGGAGCCTATGAACTGCCACTTGCTGCTAAATGGATGTACGAAAAGAAAAAGGCGGATGCTGTAATCGTTTTAGGTTGTGTTATTAAAGGTGATACCGACCATGATATTTACATTAACAACGCAGTTTCGCAGGCATTAATGAACCTGAGCTTGCAGACAAAATCACCCTTTATGTTTGGAGTTATTACTCCCAACAGTCTGCAGCAGGCAAAAGACCGCGCAGGTGGTATCCACGGCAACAAGGGAATAGAATGTGCAATAGCAGCATTAAAGATGCTTTCGCTCAAAGATCGCCTGAAAAGATAGCTCCCATGAAACTTCACACCATAGATACCGGCTTCCTTAAGTTAGATGGAGGGGCTATGTTTGGGGTAGTGCCCAAAACAATGTGGCAAAAGCTGAATGCACCCGATGAAAGGAATCTTTGCACCTGGGCCATGCGCTGTTTATTGATAGAAGACGGCAAGCAACTCATCCTCATAGATTGCGGCCTCGGTAACAAGCAGGATGAAAAGTTTTTCAGTCATTACGAACCCCATGGCGATGCTTCGCTGGAGAAATCAATCCAACATTTAGGTTATAGCTTCGATGATATAACCGATGTAATCCTTTCTCACTTGCATTTCGACCATTGCGGAGGGGCAATTACAAGAGATTCAAATGGCACTCTCTCCCCTACATTTAAAAACGCTACTTACTGGAGCAATGAAAAGCATTGGGAATGGGCAACCAAACCGAATGCAAGAGAAAAGGCATCCTTTCTGAAAGAGAACATACTTCCGATAAAAGAAAGCGGACAATTGAAGTTTGTTGCCGATGGAAGTACGGAAGTAAATAAGAATATCACACTGAAAACTGTTTCGGGTCATACAGAGTCCATGTTCATTCCCCATATTAAGGTTGGCGATAAAACACTTGTTTACTGCGCTGATTTGTTTCCCAGCATGGCGCATATACCTATGCCGTATGTTATGGCTTATGACACCCGCCCGTTGTTAACGATGGATGAGAAAAAGAAGTTTCTGGATGAAGCGGTTGAGAATAACTATTATTTGTTTTTTGAGCATG
>JAZKEP010000235.1:9105-10765 GCA_040387015.1 Bacteroidota bacterium | reverse complement strand
TGCAGCATCAAACAAACAGAACGTGGAGTAAGAGAAGATCAGATCTTAAAATTGAGTGAGTTATTTTAAAACCTCGTTCAATCAAATATATTTGCCGTCCATTTGGCGAGGTAGCTCAGCTGGTTAGAGCGCAGCACTCATAATGCTGAGGTCGGGGATTCGAGCTCCCCCCTCGCTACTTTTACTCTGTTTTCATTTTCTACAATGAAAACAGAGTAACACAATAGACCGAATTCAACCACCGGTTAGCTTCGTTTCAAAATTTTGAAATGAACACAACAGAAAAAAAAGTCTCCCAAAACTCTATCATCTGTTTCAGGACTTCCCTTGAACTTCATGACTCATCCTTAGTAGTTCGCACCAGGCCCTCGGAGAGGGACAGAACAGCCAAATACAAGATTCACTGTCTGCCTTATATATCTGATGGCATAATATTTCCTGTAACAAAGGGAATGATTATGAAATCTTTAAGAACAGGAAAATTGAAGGCTGCTCCCGTAATTCTCGCCATTAGTAAAGTGGCCAGGCAACCTACTCTTACTACTATCGAAAAGAGAGTAAATACCAATCCTCATATTTTGCATTTTGTTATAAAGCGTAACAAAAACTTTCCTAACAGTAAACTGCCTGTGCTTGTTTATCAAAAAGCGTTAGATCTGCCTGCACAAAAACACAAAGCATCGAAAATGGTTCAGAAAATATTTCTCCGCAATGGCTGGAGCAATACCTGGACGAATGGCATTTACGATTTTCACCACTACCACAGTATTACGCATGAGTGCATGGGAGTGAGTACGGGTCATGCTACTGTTACTTTAGGCGGGCCTAAAGGCAGAAAAATAAAACTTACTGCCGGAGATATTATCATACTGCCTGCCGGTGTGGCGCATAAATGTTTTGCGCATTCCCCCGATTTTGAATGCATAGGGGCCTACCCGCAAGGTAAAGATTATGACACAAACATTGGCTCGGCAGCAGAATATAAAAAAGCAAAAATTAATATCAGCAGGCTCTCCGTTCCCGCCAGCGATCCTTTGTTGGGTGAGCATGGTTTCTTAAAAGTGTATTGGAAAACCGGCAAGTAAATATTCTGAGCTTCAACCCCTTATCTCGAGGATAAATTTATAAAGCTCTTCGCATGCTTTTGTTTGAATAGTAAGCGGGGAGCCTCGGAATATTTTTTTTCTACGGTGCATTTTGCGCCTGTAGTAAACCGAAATGAAAATAGTTCCAACCGGTTTATTTTTTGTTTCGCTGCCACCTTCATCTGCCAGTCCGGTAATAGCTGCATGAATGTCGGCTTTAATAAGCCGGCCTAATTTTTTTGCAAGTTCATCGGTTACGCGTTGCGATTCAGAGGTATGCTTTTCGATCAGCGATTTATTTACTTTCAGTAACTCACGTTTTACTTCGGTTGAATAACACACGATGCTTCCCTGTAATACATCGTTGGTGCCTTTTACTAAGCTGAGTTTATGTGCTGCCAAACCGCAGGTAACGCTTTCTGCTAATGCGAGGGTCTGCTTTTTTTGCTGCAGGGTTTTTATTAAGCGGTTGGCTGTTCTCATCATACTATTAACTTTTGCAAGTACCGGGCATTTAAAATTCCTGAGGTGCCTGCCGTATTATTGAAATAAACAAACACCTCTTTTACCTTCTT
>JAZKEP010000235.1:5257-9095 GCA_040387015.1 Bacteroidota bacterium | reverse complement strand
ATGGATTGATAAAGTTGATTCAACTGCTCAGTAGAGTAATCAGAATAAAACATCCGGGGTGTTCCATGCAAACGGATGTAAGCTGTAGAAGTATTGGCTATAATGGTTTCGGGAAGTGTGGGATGGCTTACAGTACAAAAAGTTATTCCCTGTTCAGCTAAGCGGTCATATACTTTTTTACTCCACCAGCTTTTGTGGCGAAACTCAATTATATTTTTAAAAGCCGGTTTAAGCAAATGCAGAATTTGGTTTAATTTTTCTTCGCTGTAAATAATGCTTGGCGGCAATTGAAAAAGTGTGCATGCCAGCTTGTTTTCCAGTCCCTCTTCGCAGGCAGTATAAAAATCATCCATTAATCGTTCGCATTCGGTAAACTTTTTCATGTGTGTTATCAGCTTAGGCGCTTTTACCGAAAACACGAAACCCTCAGGGCTTTTCTTATACCAGGCCTGTAACATCTTCGAAGTAGGGAACCGGTAAAAAGTGGAGTTTAATTCAAGTGTATTGAAATGCTCAGAATAAAAATTGAGCCATTTGCTTTGTGGTAATTTTTCCGGATAGAAAATTCCTTTCCAATGCCTGTTATAAAAGCCCGAACACCCTATATTGAATTGCGGTTTCATACTTAGCTATAAAGTTTTTGACATTTCAAACAGAAAAAGCTTCTGCGTTTTTTTATCCCTGTATGTTTCCTTACAAATGGGAGCTTGCATCGCAGACATAATTTTTTGTTATGTGCCAGCCAGTGTTTTTTCAATTCATAATTTCTTTTCCAGTCCAGGAACTGAAAACTGTAAATACGGGTTTCTGCTACCAGTTTATTGATTTTTAATGCCGGTATTTTACCTACCAATGATTCAGGCTGCACTTTAACGCGATAAAGAATTTCGTTTTTAATGATGTTGCCCACGCCAGAAAAAATATCCTGCTCCAGCAGTGCGTCACAAATCAATTTCTCAGGAACTTCCTTCAATTTTGCTTTTGCATTTTTCGGATTCCAGTTATCGTTCATTACATCGGTAGTCCAGTCGTAGTTAGCATCGGCAACACCTTCTAAAATTTTAATGGAACAGGAGTAAAGATTTATTTCTCCGTTTTTGAAAGTAAGGTTGAGGCGCACTGCCTGCTCTTTTTTTTCATTGATGCGGAAAGAGCCGAACATCAAAAAATGTACGCGCAGGGTAAAGTCTTTAAAGCAAATGAGAAAATGTTTTCCCCAGCTTTTTAAAGCGATAACTTTCTGATTAAGCAAGCGGTGCTGTTCTATTTTACTATTGCCGCTTACCGAAATAATTTTTTTACCGGCAAACTGTTCCACCTGTTCTTTCAGTAAAACTATGGAAGGGCCTTCGGGCATAATGCGGTTATTTATTCTCCTGTTTCTGAATGAGGCGCATCCACGGGCTTTGATTGAGGTGAACCAAATTCTCTTAAATAAATAGACAAGAATATAATGGCGAATACCGACAAAAATTCACTCTGCCAGTTTTGAAAAGATTCAAACCAAAGTTTGCTGTTTCCTAAAAAGGAGAACATGCTTTCCGCAGTCTTGCCTTCTAAAAATTGCTTTTCAGCGTAATCTTTATGACTGCCGTACCAATGCAAAACGAACGAAACTAAAAACAGTGTAATGAGGGATAGCGATAAAGAATGTTTATAGACAGCTAAAATAATTCCGCCTTGTTTTACCGGCCATGGAGCGTTTGCGTGCTTTTTTGGTTCGCGGTCAACATTTTCCTTACTGCCAATTTGCTTAGATTCGGATGAACCCCGCTGCCGCAGAAAAACGGTAAACCATACAAAGAGCGCCATCTGAAAAAATTCACTCTCCCAGTTTTCGAACGTTGCCTGTATAAAATGTCCGCTGCTGAAATAGCGAACCAAGGAAACTCCAGGCTGTTGATGGTCCTTTAAAAAATTATTGTATTGGCACCAACCGGTTAAGGCCTGTCCGGTTATAGCCACAATCGTCAATGTCAAAAAAGCAATACTGAGGCTGTTGTTGTAGATAAAAGAAGATTTCTTTTTCTTCAGCATGCGTATAAGCTTTAAGTTTAAGCGGGCACCTTACTTGATTTCTCACGCTCCCAAAACCGGTGTTGCGCTATAGCCTTTATAAAATCTTTTGGGTTGCGGTCAAGAACCACACCGGCTAACTGGTTTTCCTTTTCTGATTTGCTGCCTTTCATTTTCTTTCCGACTTCTGTGGTCAAGATAAATTCTGCGCCTGCTCCGTCACCGGCTATTGCCTTGCAATGCTTGTAGGCTTCGTTTATAAAATGAACAGCATCAGGTTCTGCCTGCAAAGCTGCTACACTCTTTTCGCCATCGGCCACATACACAGCATCAAACACTACTGATGCCGCTGTTAAAAAACTTTGGTCAACTTTTACTTTTTTGCCTTTTGATGAGTTTATAAAACCTAAATGCGGAGCAATAATTTTTGTTTGCGCACCGGCAGCCTCCAATGCTTTTTTCATAGCTGTTAACGAAACCTCATCCACACCGTCTGCCGCGAGAATGGCTACTTGCCTGGTGGCAATAGTATCTTTAACCGTGTTTGCCATGCTTAGTGCCTTAGAAACCTGTACTGCCTGTTTTGTTTTTACCGGTTGAAATTTTTTCGGATCGCCATCAGCCGGAATACTTTGATTTAAAAACTCTTCAGGCTTAGGAACCGGGATCCCAAGCCCTTCCGCTACCTTGGCTGCAAGTGTTTTATCTACATGCGTAAGCATACCCACCACGCGCACACGAATATCTTCCCGCTGCAGTTTGCCTAATTCAAAACGGAGGGCATCTACTATATGATTTTGTTCTGCTTCGCTCTGGCTGTTAAAGAACAAAGTCGCCTGGCTGAAATGGTCGAAGAAACTCTTGCTTCGAGCACGCACCTTTTTTGCATCAACACGCTCGTTGAAAGAAACAAAGCCGCCTTCTGCTGCCTTTGCCTGAAATGGACAACCGCCACCTGTTGTATTTGGATGGTAACTTGATTGACCCTTGTTAATGGTCTGCCGGTGTAAGCCGTCACGTTGATTGTTATGTACTTCAATAATTGGTTGATTGATTGGGATTTCGTGAAAGTTAGGGCCGCCTAAACGGCTGAGTTGTGTATCGGTGTAAGAGAACAAGCGCCCCTGCAATAAAGGGTCGTTGGTGAAATCAATTCCAGAAACAAGGTGACCGGGATGAAACGCCACTTGTTCTGTTTCTGCAAAAAAATTATCGGGATTGCGGTTCAGTACCATCTTGCCAATAATTTGCACAGGGACTAATTCTTCAGGAATGAGTTTAGTCGGGTCGAGTAAATCGAAATCAAATTTGTGCTCGTCTTGTTCTTCTACTATCTGCACACCAAATTGCCATTCAGGAAAATTGCCGCTTTCGATGGCCTCCCACAAATCTCTGCGATGGAAGTCGGAATCCTTTCCTGATATTTTCTGTGCTTCATCCCATGCTACGGAATGAATCCCCAATAATGGTTTCCAGTGAAACTTTACAAATACTGATTTGTTTTCTGCATTTACAAAACGAAAAGTATGAATACCAAAGCCTTCCATCATACGCAAACTGCGCGGAATGGCACGGTCGCTCATAGCCCACATAATCATGTGCATGCTTTCCGGCATAAGGGAAACAAAATCCCAAAAAGTATCGTGTGCCGAGGCGGCTTGCGGTATTTCGTTATTAGGTTCAGGTTTTACAGCATGTATAAGGTCAGGAAACTTCATCGCGTCCTGAATGAAAAATACAGGAATGTTGTTTCCTACTAAATCATAGTTTCCTTCTTCCGTATAAAACTTAACAGCGAAACCTCGCACATCGCGTGCTAAAT
>JAZKEP010000235.1:3622-5247 GCA_040387015.1 Bacteroidota bacterium | reverse complement strand
GTTGACCCCCGCGAACCTGCTACTGTGCTGAAACGTACAAATACAGGTGTACGCTTTCCGACACCTTGGAGGAATTTTGCCTTGGTATACTTTTCCATGCTTCTCGACAATTCGAAATAGCCATGTGCGGCAGAGCCACGCGCGTGAACAATGCGCTCCGGGATTCTTTCATGGTCGAAATGGGTAATTTTTTCGCGGAGTTGAAAGTCTTCTAATAAGGTAGAACCTCGCTCACCGCCCTTTAAAGAATTCTGGTCGTCATTGATTTTTAATCCGTGGTTGGTCGTCATGAATTCGCCTTGCCCGTCTTCGGTATTCTTTTTAAGGAGATTTGTTTTTGGGTTCTCAAGGGTGGAGCTTTTAGATTTTTTCTTTGTCATGGAGTTTAGGTTAAGAGGTATAAAATTTTGGAGTTTGCTTAAGGTAACAGAATGGCTCCTTTTTTAACAAATACTCTGCCGAAACATTTGCGCTAATACAGAAAGCGCAATGCGTGATGTAAGAATTCGAGCGGACAAATAGGAAGTATAATGAAATTGCATCTTATGGACATCCCTCTTTTGCAGAAACGTCCTGCTTAATTGAAGTGAATACTTTGTTAGAGAAAACATTGGAGGAGGAAGGCAATTGACAAAAACTATCTCTGAAGGAGCCTATCCTTGATTAACATGCAGGCAGCTGCGCAAGAGAAAGGACAATAGTAAAATTTTCAGTGCGCTTATTTTAAGCAAAGCTATTTGTAGAGTCAATGCCTTTAATTGTAGAGGCCACGTATTCTTTACACGTATTACACCTCAACGAAATGACCGGATGAAATTTTACACGCAAATGTGCGGCTGTTCATACACGTGTGTGGTTTTTATTTCCCACAACGAAATGAATCAATCTGAGACTTTATCAGATCTTTTTAAAGATTGTAATTCCCAACACAAGCATTACTAGCCAAACTGCAATAAAGATAAAGAATAGAACTTTAGCAATACCTGCGGCAGCTGACTCTAAACCTGTAAAACCGAATATTCCGGCAACAATTGCTATGATAAGAAAGATGAATGACCACTTTAACATAGTATTTAATTTTTTAGATTAGCAACACCCATCTTATAGAAATTCACATGCCATAAGTTTAAAATTTATCGATTAAAAGAAAAGAGCGATGCGTTCTTATTTTCTTTTCCAGCAAGCATGTCGCATATTATCTCGGCTGCAATTACGCTGAAGGTGATTCCATTTCCGCCAAAGCCCAATGCGTAATAGGTGTGGGGTGTTTTACTAAATACTCCAATGTAGGGTAGTGCATCTTTTGTAGAGCCGAATGTTCCCGTCCAGCTAAACTCTGGAATAAAGTCAATTGCGGGAAACAACTTTATGAAATCTTGTTTTAATAAACCAGATTTTTTTTTGATGAGTTTATCGCGTTTGCCTGGATTGTAAAATTCTTCATCTCTTCCCCCAATGATTATTCTATTGTCTTTTGTTAATCGCATATACAAATACGGGTCAGCCGTATTCCATAAAAGTGTCTTCTCGTTCCAGACAGGTATTTGTGATTGAATTTGTTCTGATGCAAGTGCATACGTAGAATGAAGTTTTACAATTTTCTTTTTTACAAAATCCATTATCTC
>JAZKEP010000235.1:0-3612 GCA_040387015.1 Bacteroidota bacterium | reverse complement strand
ACCGGAGGCATTCACTATTTTTCTTGCACTAATAACGTGTCCCCTCTCGGTAATTAATTTCGTTGTGTTTCTTTGATATTTAATTTTTGAAATTAGAGTTCTATCAAAAACCTGAAGCCCTTTTTTTATACTTACTTTAAGCAGGGCGTGGGTAAACATATACGCATCTGTGGTAGCACCTTGCTCAGAGAGGATGGCTGTCGGAGCTGAGAAATTAAATTGTTTTTGGATTTCTCTTTCATCCAAAAGCTGAACTTGAAATCCAGCTTTTTTGCGCACTGAAAATTCGTTTTCAATAAGTTTTTTATCTTTTTTATACGCAGCGAAAAACAAACTATTTTGTTTTTCAAATTGTGTGAATTTTATTTTTTTAGATATCATTTGTATGGTGTCAATGGATTCAGAACATAACTTATAGGCCCTTGTTGCGGCCTGCAAACCAATTTGCTTGACCAGTTCTGATAATGGTTTGTCCAATTCATATTGCAATAGAGATGTGCTTGCGCAAGTACTTCCCAACCCAATAGTCCGTGCATCCACCACAATGCAATTGAAGCCAGCGCTAATAAGGTAATAAGCAGTTAGGGCTCCGGAAATTCCACCACCGATTATTGCAACATCTGTTTTAACAGACTGTTCCAGCTTAGGATAACTAGCCGGTAATCCGTTATTTATTAGCCAATATGGATAGCCAGTTGTTAGATTCATATGCAGGTGCTCAGGATGCTTTTTGTTTCCTTTTTTCTAGTTGCCACCTTACCTTTGCAAAATCAGTTCCTTATTTTTTAGGTATTGAATCGAGAAACGAATAATAACGGAATCTACAAGATCAAATAATAACCAAGCTAAACAACATTGATAATCACGTTGTTGTAAGAAATGAGGAGAACTCCCTCTCGCTACATTTTAAACACTCAAACCCTTGAGAGCGATTAGCTTCAAGGATTTTTCTTTGTGGTTTATGGAGGATATCTGGTTAGTTCGAATGAAAATCTCCTCTGAAACAGTAATTAAATGACCCGCGAAATAATTTAAACCCTATCTTCGCCATCTTTTATTTTAAATAAGGCATGAAAGATAAAATATATGTATTCGACACCACCCTTCGTGATGGAGAGCAGGTGCCCGGTTGTCAGTTAAACACCATCGAGAAGATTGAAATAGCAAAAGCCCTTGAGGATTTAGGGGTGGACATTATTGAGGCGGGATTCCCTATTTCAAGTCCCGGGGATTTCAAATCAATCGTTGAAGTTTCTAAAGCCGTTTCCGAACCTGTTATCTGTGCTCTTACCCGTGCAGTGAAGGAAGACATTGACTGTGCAGTAGAAGCATTGAAATACGCAAAACGGAAAAGGATTCATACCGGTACCGGCAGTTCCGACCAGCATATCTTTCATAAGCTAAAAACTACCCGAGAAGCTATTCTTGAGAGGGCTGTTTGGGCAACCACCTATGCAAAGAATTTTGTGGAGGATGTGGAGTTCTATTGCGAAGATGCGGGCAGGGCTGACTTAGAGTTCCTGGCAAGAATGGTTGAAACCGTTATTACAGCAGGGGCTACAGTGGTGAATATTCCTGACACCACGGGGTATTGCCTCCCTGAAGTATATGGCAACAAGATAAAATATTTGATGGAGCACGTGCCGAACATAGATAAGGCTATCCTCTCAGTTCATTGTCATAACGATTTGGGATTAGCAACAGCCAATACTATGGCCGGTTTAATAAATGGGGCTCGACAAATGGAGGTTACCATCAATGGAATCGGTGAGCGTGCAGGAAATACTTCCCTCGAAGAAAGTGCTATGATTATTCGGAATCATGATGTCGGTCTGAAAACTGACATCAACATCAAAAAGATTTATCCCGTAAGTCGTTTGATTACGCGATTGATGCGGATGCCTGTGCAGCCGAATAAAGCAATCGTGGGAAGAAATGCTTTTGCACATTCATCGGGTATCCATCAGGATGGAATGTTAAAGAACCGCGAGAACTATGAAATTATTGACCCGCGTGATGTAGGTATCCCTGAATCATTGATTGTCCTAACTGCACGTAGCGGTCGCGCTGCTTTAAAACACCGCCTTGAAAAACTGGGAGTTGAACTATCAAAAGAAGATTTGGATGTTGCTTACGAGAAATTTCTCGAACTGGCAGACCAACGAAAAGAAATCTTCGATGAAGACTTACTGCAGATTATGAATCTGCAAGGCACCGGAAGAATCCTTGAGATTGATTACCTGAAAGTTGAATGCGGAAAAGATAAACCTGCACGGGCAAAAATCATTCTGAACAAAAACGGAAAGCATATCGAAGCCGAGGAAGAAGGCAACGGCCCCGTGGATGCCACAATAAAGGCAATCACTAAAGTTACAGGAGTAGATGTTAGACTTGAGGAATATCTGGTCCAGGCTATTACTGGCGGCAGTGATGATTTGGGCAAAGTCCACATCCAGATTTCGAAGGATGGCAATTTTTATTACGGCTTCGGTTCCGATACCGATACCATTCATGCAACCGCTAAAGCGTATCTGGACGCTATCAATAAATTATAATCAAGGCATACTTGTATGGAAAAAACTTTGTTCGATAAAATCTGGGATAAGCATATTGTTGAGCGTCAGGATGAAGGGCCGGAAGTGCTATACATTGACCGTCATTTCATTCATGAAGTAACTACACCGCAGGCGTTTGAAGGTTTGGGGAAAAGAGGCATAGGAGTTTTTCGTCCCGAAAAAACCATTGCCACTGCCGACCATAATGTGCCTACTAAGAATCAGCATCTTCCCATTCAGGAAAAGCTTTCGCGCTTTCAGGTTGAAAAGCTGACTGAAAACTGCAAGAAATACGGGATAGAATTATACGGACTTAATCATCCATTCCAGGGCATTGTTCATGTGATTGGTCCTGAACTTGGTTTAACTCAACCGGGTATGACAATCGTGTGTGGAGATAGCCATACTTCTACTCACGGTGCATTCGGCACTATTGCTTTCGGAATAGGAACAAGTGAAGTTGAACAGGTTCTTGCCACTCAGTGTTTGTTGCAGAAGCGTCCTAAAAGAATGCGCATCACCATTGACGGAACACTTGGCAAAGGAGTAGTTTCTAAAGATGTGATACTCTATATCATATCGCAGATTTCCACTTCAGGTGGCACAGGATATTTTGTTGAGTATGCTGGTTCAGCTATCACTTCTCTTTCAATGGAAGCGCGAATGACGATTTGTAATATGTCTATTGAGATGGGAGCTAAAGGCGGACTGATAGCGCCCGATGAAATTACTTTTGAATACATACGCAACCGCGAGTTCTCTCCTAAAGGAGAAGCATTTGATAAGGCAGTTACAGATTGGAAAATGTTGTATTCAGATGCTGATGCAGTGTTTGATAAAGAGTTGCATTTCAACGGAAATGATATTGCACCGATGATAACTTACGGAACTAATCCGGGAACAGGTATTAAGGTGAATGGCAATATTCCTGATGCATTGAGTTCAGAAAATGACAATCGTGAACTACAGAAGTCTTTGTCTTACATGGATTTGAAAGCCGGCACCAAGCTACAGGATAAAAAAGTTGAATACGTATTTATCGGAAGCTGCACTAATT
>JAZKEP010000234.1:0-18595 GCA_040387015.1 Bacteroidota bacterium | reverse complement strand
AAGGACATATGAAAGAAGGCTTTCCTCATGGCCACTGGATATATTACAATCCTAATGGCACTGTGAAGGCTGAGGGTAATTATAAAGATGGCGTAAAGGACAGCACTTGGGTTTCGAACTACACTGATGGAGTGCGTAAAATAGAAGAGAAATACACCTTGTATAAAGATACTCTCCTGAGTGATACAGTGGGCGTTTGGTTTTACGATGGTAAATACCAGATGCGCAACAGCGGTGATACCACATATAGATATTTTAAGAGCGGTAGACTAAAGACAAAAACCATCCGGGGCGAAAATAGAATACATGAAGATTACCTTGAAGACGGTACTGTTTATTACCGCAAAAACAATCAAGTAAAAGAATCGTTTTATACAAACGGAAAACTCCGTAGCAGGACCTACTACCTCGATAACACTAAGGCAGCCGAAATGTTCGAAGCTGAAAACCATAAGTGGTCTGTCGAAGAAAAACAGGCCATTGAAACAGCCGACAGCGTTCTGTTTGACTACACTAACTTTTGGGATCCTGTTATTAAGATCTATGTTAAAGAGTAAGCCTAATGTTAGTCATCGCTGCGCAAATTCGGGTGTGCTAAACACTTTTTATTGCAGCCGGAGTAGAACAGTAACACTTAAAACTGTTATGATGGAATTGACCGGAAATCCCCGGATATCACTACTTGCTTAGTTTTTGCAACTCTTCCTCCAAAACATATTCATCGCCATCTACATAGCCTGAATGGGAATAAACAATTTTACCAGCGGCATTCACCAACAACGTAAAAGGCACGCTTTGAATATTTAACTGTCGTTTTAAATCCTGGTTTACATCCAGGAGCACATCATATTCCCAACGCTGCCCTTCAACAATGGGCTTTACTTTTGTGCTGTTTCGCGAATCGTCAATCGAAACAGCGACTATTTGCATATTATATTTCTTCTTCCACTCCTCATACAGGTCGGCCATGTTGGTTAACTCCTTTTTGCAAGGCACACACCAGGTGGCCCAAAAACTGACTACCGTAA
This sequence comes from Bacteroidota bacterium, assembly GCA_040387015.1. Classification (GTDB taxonomy): domain Bacteria; phylum Bacteroidota; class Bacteroidia; order Chitinophagales; family LD1; genus Bog-950. The sequence goes on along the minus strand of JAZKEP010000234.1, from coordinate 17,567 downwards.
TTTTTCCGCTCTTGCCATAGTCGGCAATGTTCACCTGCTTGCCATTCATGTCTGAAAGCATTACAGAGGGCAATGTCTTTTCGCCAAGAACCTTTTCAATACCATGTTTTTCATCCTGTGCATTTGTAAGGAATATAGAGGTAAGTAGAACTAAGGCAAAAAATATTTTTTTCATGTATTATTATTTAGTTGCATTGGGGTGACAAGGCACGTGCCAAGATTCAATCAAAACTAAAACGATTTTTGAATAATACTTATTCGTCTAAATTTACGCCTGTTCCTTGCTGTATAAATGAAAAAACTTAACCCGCTATTAACTATTATTTTGGTTTTACTCTTTGTTGATAGCAATGCTCAATGGGGATATTTCTCTGGTTCATTTCAGAACAACACGAATTTTTTCATACGCGATGAAAAGATTGGCGCTTACAATTTACCGCATTACGATAACCTGAAAGTAGGGACCGACAACTGGCTTGAGTTGAAATATACCAACGAAAAATTTCAGCTAGAGACCGGTGTGCGGGTAGATTTTTTTTACAATTCCATCCTTCGTGTTCCTACCTCGCCTTATACAGGCGTTGGTGTTGGGAATTTCTTTATAAAGAAAAAAGTAAAGGACCTTACTATCACTGCTGGCTATATATATGATCAGATAGGAAGCGGAATTATTTATCGCTCGTTTGAAGAGCGAGCACTTGGAATTGACAACCCTATCTTAGGTGCACGACTTGAATACAACATAAAAGATAAAGTAAAGTTGAAAGCATTTGCCGGAGCGCAGAAATTAAAATTCAGTATCCAGAAACCGCTCATACTTGGTTTTAATGCCGATGGAAATTTTGCACTCAAAAACGGAAAGGCAACATTTCAGCCCGGTGTTGGAGTTTTGAACCGAAGTATGGATCAGGCAAATGTCGATCAAGTGGTAGCCGCCATTGAAAGCTACGATACGCTTGGAAGGTTTGTGCCTAAATACAATACCTATGCGTTTACCGTATACAACACTTTAACTACCGGTGATTTTAGCTGGTATGTTGAAGGAGCTTATAAAACTACCGAAGCGATTAAGAAAGATCAGATTCGCGATGCGAAAGACTCTTTGATAAACTCTGCGGGCAATTGTGTTTTTACTTCACTCAATTATTCAAAACAGGGTATTGGAATAACCTTGCAGTTTAAGCGTACCGAAAACTTTTATCTGCACACTTCCCCTAATTCAACCGAAGCCTTGTTTGACGGGCTGGTAAATTTCCTGCCTCCTGTGTCAAAGCAAAATTCACTTCGCTTGCCCGCCCGCTATTTTGCGCCTTCGCTGGAAAACCGTGAGTTAGCATTTGGAGCCGAAATAACGTACTCTCCTAACCGTAAAATGTCTTTTACCGTTCAGGGCTCCTACATCCGCGATTTCCTCCTTGAAAGATATAACCCTACCGACACCGCATTTTTTGGGGAAGCATATATTGCAGGAATGTTTAAGCCCACTAAGAGTTTAGAAATGGAATTCGGTTTTATGTATGCACGGTATAATAAATTCCTGTATCGTAAAGAAGGAGATCATAAAGTAGATGCTTATACACCTTTCGCAGAGTTGACTTATAAAATCAATAAGAAGCATTCGCTGCGCTGGGAGTTTCAGTATCAGCATGTAAAAAAAGATTACGGGCAATGGCTATATGCTTTGATGGAATATAATTTTGCTCCGCATTTTTCGTTTGCTGTTTCCGATATGTGGAACTTTGATCCGAACCCAGATATAAATGCGAATGCCAATCATTATTATTCCATTTTTGCAGGATATACTGTAGGTGCTAACCGCTTTACTATAAGCTATGTAAAACAGGTGGAAGGAATTGTTTGCACGGGTGGGGTTTGTCGTTTGGAACCTGCTTTCAGCGGAGTGAAAATTGGAGTTAATTCAACATTCTAAAAAGACTTACGAAGTGCGAATTGCAAATTACGAGATAGCAGCTATGAATAAGTTTCACCTTTCACTTTTTACCCTTCTGTTTTTTGTAATTCATTCCTGCAAGGAAGTAGGGCCGAATATTAATTTAAAGAACAACCGCAATGTAGTTTCCGACACTACTTATATCGAATCGCCTGTGGCAATCCCCGAATTAAAGAATGTGATGATAGAAGAGTTCACAGGAGTGCGCTGTCCCAATTGTCCGCAGGGTCATCAAACCATAGCAAACATAAAAACTGCCAATCCGGGAAGGGTAATATCAGTTAGCTTCCATCCGGTCAATTCTTTAGGGTATCATTACGAGTTTAGTGCCGATATTTTTGAGAACAATGATGCTCAAATCCTGTTTGACTATTTAGGACAAAGAGGATTTGAACCAGTGGCCGGCATTGACAGAACTCCGTATAATGCGAGTAGTGTCCTTTTCGACAGAAATACATGGGGCAGCAATGTCGCTTCAGAACTAGCGCTTAGCACCCCCGTAAACATTATTCTTGATAAAAGCTACGATTCTGTTTCGCGAGAGTTGACAATTGTTACCGAGCTGCACTATACACAAAGCATTGCTTCCGAAAACAAACTCACGCTTCTTGTATCCGAAAGCAACATCATATCGGCTCAATTAAACAACTCTGTAATTGATACTTTCTATAATCATAAGGATATTCAACGAGCGTTTATTTCCGAAATACAAGGTGACCTTATTGAACAACCGCGCGATGCAGGGCGAGTAATCATTAAGGTTTATAAAATAACCCTAGCACCAAAATGGAAACCTGAGAATATGCACATAGTTGCTTATGTGCATGAGTTTGGAAATTCAAAAATAGTTTATCAGGGCAAGGAGATAGAAGTGCAATAAGTTTTCTTTTGATCGTTTCTACTGAAATATATTTATGAATAAATTATTTCTGTTCGGAATCATTTCTTCTCTTTTAATTTTTTCCTGCAAAAAAGATTTACGAACCAAAGTTTATCCCCTTCGCGCATACAACAATTCAGGTGTTACCGGTCAGGTTTCTTTTATAGAAACAAAAGCCAAGGATACTACCATTGTAAAGTTGGAAGCACATGGTTTAAAAGTGAATACAGTTTACCTTACTCACCTTCATACCGGAAAACCAGGTAACCTGACAGGCACTTTAATTTATTTTACTGACATTCAGACTTCTAACGGTAACGTTGAACGCGATGAAAGCTGGAATGAGTCATTTGATGATGCGCTTAACTCTAATACTAGCTTTACCGTACACGACCCCGCTTTCTTTTCTAACGATACGATAGGATATGTGCTCGCAGGAAACACAGGTATTAATGCTCGCTGACACTTTGCTCTGCTACATTTTTATAGATTTGGCTCATGAAGATTTCCTATAACTGGCTTAAAAATTACGTTGATTTTAATCTTACTCCTAAAGATTTGGGAGAAGTATTAACGGGTCTTGGATTGGAGGTAGAAGATATTACCTCTTTCGAAACCATACCCGGAGGATTAGAAGGCGTGGTGCTTGGAGAAGTTAAGGAGTGCGCAAAGCATCCCGATGCCGACAAACTTTCTGTAACAAAGGTAGATGTTGGAAACGGTGACTTACTTCAAATTGTTTGTGGCGCACCGAATGTAGCAGTAGGACAAAAAGTGGTAGTGGCTTTAGTTGGATCAACGCTCTATCCATCAGGTGGTGAAAAACTGCAAATCAAAAAAGCAAAAATTCGTGGCATCGAAAGCTTCGGAATGATTTGTGCTGAGGATGAACTTGGCTTAAACGACAGCCATGCAGGTATCATGGTGCTTAACGGAGATGCAAAAATCGGGACGAAAGCTGCTGACTATTTCAAAGTAGAAAAAGATTTTGTGCTTGAAATAGGATTAACTCCAAACAGGGGTGATGCTAATTCTCATATTGGAGTTGCGCGGGATTTAGCTACTGCGCTGAATGTTGCTTATAAAGCAAAAGTGAATTTTATTAAACCGGATACTAGTAAGTTCAAAATTGAAAGTTCAAATCTAAAAATTGAGGCAGAGGTAAAAGATACGGAAGCTTGTCCGCGTTATTCGGGCGTAACTATTTCAAATCTTACGGTTGCAGATTCACCTGATTGGCTGAAGAATAAGTTGAAGGCCATTGGAGTTCGTCCGTTTAATAACGTAGTTGACATAACTAATTATGTTTTGCATGAATACGGTCAGCCACTTCATGCTTTTGATGCTGATAAAATTCGAGGAGGGAAAATAATAGTAAAGAAGCTTAAAGAAGGAACTGTTTTTAAATCACTGGATGAAAAAAAAATAAAACTAAGTGCCGATGATTTGATGATTTGCGATGCGGAAGGCGGAATGTGTATTGCCGGAGTTTTTGGTGGTGTAGAAAGTGGGGTCACGAATCAAACTAAAAGTATTTTTTTAGAGAGCGCTTATTTTGCTCCAACAGGAATCAGAAAAACTGGAACCCGATTAAATCTTCGCACAGATGCCGCTACTCACTTCGAAAAAGGAACTGATCCGAATATTACAATTGAAGCATTGAAGAGAGCCGCTTTGCTGATGGTAGATATTTGTGGCGGTAACATTTCATCCGAAATTATTGATATCTATCCAAGCCCAAATGAAGGATGGAGATTTAGTGTTTCTTATGAAAGAATTTTAAAGCTTGCCGGGTTCCCTATTGAAATGGAACTCATAAAACAAATTCTACACCATCTTGAAATTAAAATTGAGAAAGAAGAGGGTGACGAAATGCAACTGTTGGTTCCTGCTTTTAAAACTGATGTGAAACGCGAAGCGGATATAGTAGAAGAAATAATTCGTACTCTGGGCTACAATAGTTTTACTCTTCCAAAAAACATAAAATCAAGTTTGTCATTCAGCTCCAAAGTAAATACACAGAAAATAGAAAACGTTGTTGCTGAAATGCTGAGCGGTGCCGGTTTCAGTGAAATGTGGACCAACTCCGTTACACAATCAAAGTTTGAAGAGGATGAACAACTGAAACAGCAGCAGGTAAAATTGCTGAACAGCCAAACAGCTGAATTAGATTCACTGCGCACCTCTATGTTATATTCAGCACTGGAGGTGGTAGCTTACAACCAAAACAGAAAAGCAGCCGATTTACGTTTGTATGAGTTCGGGAAAACTTACCGGAAAGAAGCTGGAAAATATATTGAAGAGAAACACCTTCAAATCCTGCTTACGGGAAAATCAACGGAAGATAACTGGCTGCTAAAAGGAGCGAGTTATAATTTCTATCATCTGAAAACTTTTGTCACAAATGTTCTTCATCGCTTAGGTCATTACCAGTTCGAAAAAGAGGTAACCGAGAAAAATCCTTTTACCTTTAGTCTTTTATTAAAGAACGAAGGAGTTGAAATTGCACGTTTGGGAAATATTTCCAAGCTGGTGCTTTCGAAATTTGATATAAAGAACGAAGTGTTTTTTGCGGATTTGAATTGGGAGTATCTTTTGGATAAAGCTCAGTTTACTAAAATTTCTTTTTCCGAATTACCTAAGTTTCCTGCTGTGCGAAGAGATTTAGCGATGGTTGTAAGCGAAGATTTGCAGTTTCAGTCCATTGAAAAAATTGCAGAAGCAGAGTCGAAAAAGCTGTTACACGACATATCGCTCTTTGATGTTTACAAGGGCGATAAAATGGAAAAGGGCAAAAAGAGCTATGCGGTTAGTTTCGTTTTTCAGCATGCTGAAAAGACACTAACCGACCAGGAAATTGAAAAAGTAATGAGCCGTTTGATGAATAAATATGAATCGGAATTAGGAGCAGTTATCAGAAAATCGTAAGCCATGAGCAAAGCCCTGACATCCAAAGTTGAACAGATTCGTAAAAAGGTAGTTCACCTGGTTGAACAAAACCACAAGCTACATTCAAAAAATGAAACCCTTGAACTTGAAATAAAATCCCTAAAGGAGCAGTTGGGACAGGAACACAAGAAAACAGAGGAATTTAACAATCAGATTAAAATAATTAAGTTAGCGCGCAATATTGGCTCACCGGTTTCGGAAAGTGCTAATGTTATTGAATTAAAAAGAAAAATTAACGAGTACATTAAGGAAATAGATCATTGTCTTATCATGTTGAATGATTGAGGATGGGAGTGGAAAACGAAACGGTAACTATCAGTGTTTTAATTGCAGAACGACTCTATCCGTTAAAGGTAACGAAGAGCGATGAAGAAAAATTGCAGAATGCAGCGAAACTGGTCAATGAAAAAATAAAAGAGTACCAGACTCTGTATGGTGGAAAAGACAAGCAGGATTACATGGCAATGTGCCTCTTGAATTTTGTGGCAGAACATGTAAATCTTCAGTATACTGCAGATCAGGATAACCGTTTACTGGAAGAAAAGATTAACCAATTAGAAGAGGTCCTTTCAGGCGCATCTAAATAAATCTTCCGCTTTTCACTCTCCCGCTTTAATCTTCTTAATCGCATGGTTTGCACCAGGAGGAAACATTTTCGCTTTACTCTTAATCATTAATTGTTAACTATTTAATCATTATAAATAAACACCCGACATGGATAACACAATCATCATAATTATTGCAGCAGTTCTTGCTGTAGTAGCTGCGATTGTAGGTTTACTGGTTGGCCGTTCTATTACCCAAAAAAGTAATCTGGATATAGAGAAAAAAGCTCAGGAAGAAGTTTCAAAGAAAGTTTCCGAAGCACAGGCCACTGCCGATAAAATTATAAACGATGCTAAACGCAATGCCGACAACGTTAAAAAGGATAAAGAATTACAGGCGAAGGAAAATTTCCTTCAACTAAAGACCAAGCATGAAGCAGAGGTAAATGAGCGCAACAAAAAGACGGTAGAAAAAGAAACCCAGATAAAGCAATTGCAAAATGAGGTGAACCAGCGTGCTTCTGAAATTTCCAAAAAGGAAAACGAAATAGGCAGTCTGAAAGAAAATCTGAATAAACAGCTAGAACTGGTAAACACAAAAAACGACCAGCTAAAGAAGAGCCATGAAATATTTGTCAGCAAACTTGAGCAGATAAGTGCACTTACCAAAGAAGATGCGAAGAAAGAGTTGGTTGAAACTATGACAAAGGAGGCTGAGAGCGAGGCGTTGACGCTGACAAAAACGTTGATTGACGAAGCAAAAAGTAAAGCAAACAAAGAGGCCAAAAAAATCATCATTCAAACTATTCAGCGCACAGCGGCAGAAAACGCAATAGAAAATACAGTTTCTGTTTTTAACCTTGATAGCGATGAACATAAAGGACAAATAATCGGTCGCGAAGGAAGAAACATACGCGCACTGGAAGCAGCTACGGGTTGTGAGTTTGTCGTAGACGATACCCCTGAAGCTATTATCATATCCGGTTACGACCCGATACGAAGAGAAATTGCACGCCTCTCCCTTCAGCGTTTAGTGGCTGATGGAAGAATTCACCCGGCAAGAATCGAAGAGGTAGTTGCAAAAACTAAAAAACAATTACAGGAACACATTCTTGAAATAGGTGAGAGAACCGTAATTGATATGGGCATTCAAGGCTTGCATCAGGAGTTGATTCGTTATGTGGGAAGAATGCGTTTTCGTTCTTCTTACGGACAAAATCTTTTACAGCATAGCCGTGAAGTTGCTAACCTTTGTGCAACAATGGCAGCGGAATTAGGCTTGAACCCTAAACTTGCAAAAAGGGCTGGTCTTCTGCATGATATAGGTAAAGTTCCAGACGAAGAGAGTGAACTTTCGCATGCATTGCTCGGAGCCAAGCTTTGCGAAAAATACGGAGAGCATGCAGCAATTATAAACGCAGTAGGTGCGCACCACGATGAAATGGAAATGAAATATGTCATCTCACCTATTATCCAGGCATGTGATGCTATTTCGGGAGCAAGACCTGGGGCGCGCAGAGAAATTATGGAAGGTTATCTGCAGCGTATTAAAGATCTGGAGGCACTAGCTCAGGCTTTTGATGGAGTAGACAAGGCATACGCAATACAGGCTGGACGTGAACTTCGTGTAATTGTAGAAGCTGATAAAATTGATGATAAGAAGAGCGAGGAACTATCCTTTGCAATTTCGCAAAAAATCGAAAAGGAAATGACTTATCCCGGTCAGGTGAAGGTGACAGTTATCCGCGAGAAGAGAAGCGTAAGCGTAGCGAGATAAATACTTATAATATCAAACAACGTTATCCACAAAATTCCTGTCTTTAATAGAGACAGGAATTCTTTTTTTACTCAAAATCGTATCTTTCGAACGATTGGAGTCTATCAAACAACTTAGTACATGAAAAATATATACTTAGGGATTTTATTTTCAATGATTATAAGCAGCGCATCCTCCCAAAATTTTACAGTCCTGGGAAATGCTTCTTTTCTGGGAGGATGTGATAGTTTTCAGCTTACTCCGGATGCCGGAAATCAGGCAGGGGCTATATTTCAAAACCAAACTATTAATCTCAACAACTCTTTTGATTTTAGCTTCAGCGTTTTCTTAGGTTGTCGAAATGGGAGTGATGCAGCCGATGGTATCGTATTCGTACTCACTTCTAATCCTAACGGCTTGGGAAATACAGGAGAAGGTTTGGGATATGCCGGGGGTAATCAGCCATACTCAATAGGAGTTGAGTTTGATACCTGGGAAAACGGAAACGCAGGGGACCCTTCGTATGATCACATAGGAATAAATTCAGCGGGCCTTTACAGCCATAATTTGGGAGGCGCTGTACCAGCCCTTCCGGGATCCGGAAATATAGATAACTGTCAGTGGTACAGTGTACGTATTGTGTGGGATGTGAGTTCAAATACGTTCTCGGTTTATTTTAACGGTGTGTTGCGACAGCAGGTTGTAATACCTAATATGGTGGGCACTCATTTTGGTGGTAACCCGATTGTTAACTGGGGCTGGAGTGGTGCTACCGGAGGCGGGACTAATGACCAGCGCGTGGCTATTCAAAATATATCAAGCTGGGCGGCTGGAGTTGATTATAAAAGCTGTAGTACTACCGTTCAGTTTTCCGATGTTTCCACAAGTAGTTTGGGCAGTATTCAATCGTGGGCCTGGAGTTTTGGAGACGGAGGTACTTCCACTTTGCAGAATCCTGTTCATACTTATGCTGGTCAGAACACCTACATTGCTTCGCTTACTATCACTGCCATTAATGGATGCACAAACACATATAGCCATCCAATAACTATTAACCCTCCAATTGTAATTGCACCCACTATAACTCCTCCGCCTTGTAATGGTGGTACCAATGGAGGAATTACAGTTGTTCCTTCAGGAGGGTTTGGTCCTGGCGGAGGACTGGGAGGATATAGGTATCAATGGAGCAATGGAACTACTCAACCGGCATTAGTTGGTGCAGGAGCAGGAACTTATACATTAACAGTCACCGATGGTATTTGTACTACCACTGCGCAATTTACGGTTAACCAAAATCCCCCGCTAACAGCAACTACTTCGCATACTGATGCAACCTGCGGGGCCAACAATGGCACCGCCACTATTGTAATATCAGGAGGCACCGGCACTTACTATGGAACCCCCATACCAAATCCGGTAAACTGGGGCCCTTCATTTCCGGGAACAATTGCTAACGGCTTAGCACCGGGAACCTATATTGCAGATTTTCAGGATTCTTATGGCTGCTCTGCCGCGCTTCAATATCGCGAAACTATTGGTTCATTGCCCTGTGGTATTTCATCAAGCATTACACAAACGAACGTAAGTTGTTTTGGAGGGAGTAATGGTAGTGCTACTTTGACTGTAACCGGTGGTTCAGGAGGAAGCGTTCCGGGATGGACTTCAATGGGAGGGGGAGTATTTACGCGAACAGGATTAACGGCCGGCATTTATTCTTACAATTACAATGATGCTAATCCATCACTTAATTTTTCGGGAAGTGTAACTATTACCCAACCGGCCACTGCGATCACTGCTTCTTTAGCTACAGTTAACACCTCTTGCGCGAATACGAATGATGGACAGGCATTAGCATCGGTTGGCTCCGGTGGTACCTCACCCTATACATACTCCTGGAGCAGGGGTACTGTCAATGGTGCCGTATCAAGCGGGCTAAGTCCCGGTGGTATAACCGTCACAATAACTGATGCCAATTCGTGTATTGCAACCGCCAGTGGAAATATAACAGGGCCTCCTATACTAACAATAAACGTTACAAGCATTGATGATAGTTGCTATCAATCACAAAAAGGAAGTGCTACTGCTAATGTGAGCGGAGGAAATCCTCCTTATTTATTCTATTGGAGTAATATATCCTCGGCACAAACTAATTTGAGTTTAGGGGTAGGAAGTTATACAGTTACAGTTACGGATGATAAAGGATGTACTATAACAGGAAGTGCAACCATCAATCAGCCAACTCCGTTTACACATACCCTTACCGCTACTAATATTGTTTGCAGAGGAGCCGCTACGGGTACTATTACCATTACACCAAGCGGTGGAACACCCGGATATAGTTACGTCTGGAATCCTGGTACTGTTAGCGGAGGCAGCCCAACAGGTTTAGCAGCAGGTCAATATAACGTCACTGTGATGGATGGAAATAACTGTGAGCGACCCGACAGTGTGATTCTTACTCAGCCTTCTAACGGATTGGTAGTTACTACTTCGCACACGAATGTAACCTGCCCCGGTGCAAATAACGGAACACTTACTATAAACATAAGCGGAGGAACCCCTCCTTACAATTATGGAGGAATCCCGGTTCCTGCGGGTATTACTGTTATCCCGGGGCTTCCGGACAGTACGTATGCAGGAAATATTGCGGATGCCAATGGATGTTTGGCAGCCGTTTCTGAAACTATTACTGAACCCGCTCCACAGAGTTTAGCAGTGGTAAGTGTTACTGATAATATCTGCAATGGGGGTACTGCAGGAGCTATTACTGTAGATTTTGTAAACGCTACAGGAACCGCAACCTACAACTGGAATCCGGGCGGGGCGCAACCTGCTTCACGAACAGGATTGACAGCAGGGGTTTATAATATTACAGGTACTGACCAAAATACATGTACAGTTTCTGCCAGTGTTACGGTCAACGAACCGGCTGCACCCGTAATGACAGTGACTGTTGTGGATGCCGCTTGTTTCGGAGGTAACGGAACCGCTACCGCTAACCCGGTGGGTGGTGGACCTTTTACTTATACCTGGAGTATAGCTGGAACTAACCAGACTATTACAGCACCAGCCGGTACTTACTCTGTAGCTGCCGTTGATGCAAATTCCTGTAACCAGTCAGCTACTTTTATCATTAACGAGGCAAGTGACATTAGTATTGCCGAAACGCATACCGACCTGCTCTGTTTTGGAGATGCTAACGGAACCATTACGCTTACCCCAACCGGTGGCACGGGCCCTGCTTATACTTATGTATGGAGTCCAAATGTGAGTACTACTAATTCTGCTGCTTCGCTAATAGCAGGTAGCTATGCTGTTACTGTTACTTCGGCAAATGTGAGTTGCTTCGGGTTTGATAACGGTTCAATTACTATTACAGCTTCAGGCGGCACGGGTCCTTATACATATGCATGGAACCCGAATGTGAGCACTACAAATTCTGCTACGGGATTAGCACCTGCTACTTACACAGTAACTGTTGCCGATGCCAACAACTGCAGTCTAGCTCCTTCTATAACTATTACACAACCTGGCCAACCTTTGTCACTGGTACCCGATTCTACTAACCTTACCTGCTTTCAAAGCAATGATGGTACTGCTTCGGTTGCTGTATCGGGAGGGACTATTCCTTACACCTATACCTGGAACCCTAACGTAGGCTCGGGCAACTCGGCCAGCAGTTTGGCCGCGGGAGTTTATAATCTTACTGTTAGCGATGACAATGCCTGCAGCGCTACCGTAGCTTTTAATATTACACAACCCACGCAGCTTACTACTACTGAAACACATGTGGATATAAGCTGTTTTGGTGAGGTAACAGGTGCGGTGTATGTTACAGCAAGCGGAGGTACCGGCAGTTATACTTATCTCTGGAACCCGAACGTAAGTACTGTTGATTCAGCGGTGAATATTGCAGCGGGTAATTACAGTGTTACTATCAGCGATGCCAATAATTGCAGCGCACTTCAAACCGCTACGGTGACCCAGCCGCTTTTGCTCACCTTGAGTGCTACTGCGGTTAATGTGCTTTGTAATGGCGATAACAGCGGTTCTATTAACTCGGTGGCCTTGGGCGGAACACCTGCTTATAGTTTTACAGCTACGGACGGAACGAATACATTCACTTCTTCCTCCGGACAATTTCCTAATTTGCTTACCGGTAACTATTCAATTTTGGTTACCGATCAAAATCAATGTTCTGCCTCTGCATCTGCTTTGGTGAATGAACCTGCGGTATTAAGCAGCGTGGTGGCTGTTTCTCCTGCGCTTTGCTACAATACTGCTACGGGAAGTTTAGTAGTTACCATGTCGGGTGGAGTTTCGCCTTTCCACTACACACTTTCAAATGGCGATGTGAATACCAGCGGCATTTTTTCAGGGCTGGCTGCGGGCACTTACCATGTTTCGGTAACCGATGCAAACGCATGTCCGCTTAGTGATGCGGGCGTTATTACCGAACCTGATCCTGTACTGATAAGCGTTTCGCCTAATCCGGTAGAGGTGAACCTGGGTGAATCGCTTCAACTGACTACCACTACCAACCAAACAGGTAATTTAGTATACAGATGGACACCTGCCATCGGGTTGAGCTGTTCGGATTGTGCCAATCCGATTTTCAACGGTATTTATTCGCAGCCTTATGAGTTGCTGGTTACCACTATTGATGGATGTACCGGCTCTGCTGACTTTGTAGTGACTGTAATTCCTAACTACGATGTATTTATTCCCAATGTATTTACGCCCGATGGTTCAGGGGCGAATGATGCGTGGCAGTTGTTTGGCAACCTGGAGGCTTTTAAGCAAATGAACATAAGTGTGTTTAACCGCTGGGGTGAGAAAGTGTTTGAAAGCTCGGATGTCAATTTTAAATGGGATGGCAAGTACCGCGGTGAAAAGGTTCCACCGGGTGTGTATGTTTATACGGCTAAATTTGTTTGGCTGAATAATCATTCAGATTCCAACTATCATGGCACAGTAACGGTGCTGCATTAAACATTCGCAAATAAGGGATCGGAAAATTGCCGATTGAAATTAACTATGGAAGAAATAATAATAGAGAAGAAAGACTACGCTACCATACAGCTAAAGCCCCGTGGGCCTGTGACCATTACAGGAAGTTTTGAGATTATACTGGAAGACGGCACCCTGCTTGAAAAACGCGAGAAGGTTTCGATATGCCGCTGCGGCATGAGTCAGAAGATGCCTATTTGCGATGGAGCCCATAAAGCACTGGCAGCCCTACTATAAAAGCACTGGCTGTTAAGTTAAGCCACATGAATAGATATATTATCTAAAGCTATAAGCCCCTTTTGGTGAGCATAAATCCCTAGCCGACTAAAGATAACAGCAACAAGACGAAAACTTATTTAAGGATTTCAAGTTTTTGTTTCATGATTTTATTTCCGAAGCTTAGGTGGCAGAAATAAACACCCGGAGGTAAATTTTCGGGCTGCCAAACAGAATGATGAATTCCGCGATCATAAGGTTTATCAAATATCAAAGCCACCTCTTTTCCACTCAAATCATAAGCAGCTAATTTTACCTGCACAGCTTTATCTAAATAAAATTCAAAGTATGCAAAATCCTTTGCCGGATTAGGATAAGCCTTCATTCCGTCTCTATTACTTTCCCCCTGTTCAATAATCCCGGTAGGTGACAAATGCATTTTATAAACTTTTTGACCCGTACTATAACCCACTGTATCTGATAAAAATCTAAACCGGTTTAAGCTGCTGCCCCATGTTTCCTCCGTCCAGGTTGTCCCGCCATCACGTGTGAAATAAATTTTATTCGAGCCAAGCCAACCGACAGAATCGTTCAAAAATCCAATGCCCTGTGCAGAATTTCCGATATGAGGCAACTCCTGCCAGGTTATTCCTCCATTGGTTGTTTTCATAAAATGGTAGGTAGCGGGATTGCTATGAATTTCTAAAGAACTGTAACCAACATTGCGCGAAGGGAAAACTACTTTCCATGCTGTAGCTTCATCAGCCTGAGAAGTATAAACTATGCGCCAGGTGTTTCCCGCATCGGTGGTGTACAGAACTCTGCCGTGCCCGCCATTGAAATAATTGGGTGAGGAACTTCCTACGGCAATTCCGGTATCGGGATCGAAAAAATGTAAATCAACCAAGCCGCCCGCCAACGAATCTAAATTGGTGTACTGCCACGTTTGACCATAATTGCTGGTTTTATAAAACCCCGCAGGACCAGAGTATCTTCCAACACCGTATATGGTAGAATCATTAATAACTTTTAACCCACATATCCCAGCATCGGATGGCCCGGGGAAGTTGCTTTCGCCTTTCCAGGTTGTCCCTCCATCATTGGTGCTATAAATCATGCTTGTATCAACTCCTGTATTAGAATGATATACAGTTCCAACCCATCCATGAGCGGCATCGGTAAACCCGATAGCGCGAAATAAACACAAGGAAGAATCCACCACTTTAGTCCAGGTGTCACCACCATCAGTTGTTTTCGCTATAAATCCCGGTTGGTTTATAGCATACAAGTTTATAGCAAATCCTGTATCGGGATTCAAAAAATATACATCCTGAAAACGAACAAAAGGTACCGGTGAGTTTGTCGCTGTCCATTGGTACGTTTGAGTATGTGCTTTGCAAAAAGTTACAAATAAACATATAGTTAGGGCAATTGTGGTTTTCATAACGGGTTGGTAGATGGTTGTGAGTTTAAAGTTTTACCGGTGGCTACAGCGTAGGTAATAACTTCAAATAAACAAAAAATCTTCTGCATTATTCAAAGCAAGTATAAAGCAAGAACGGATAAATAACTGCTTAGTTCTTAATGATTTTATGTGCATGTTTCTTGGGCTGTGGGTTGTTTAATATTTGATCAGTTAGTACAAAAAATATTTCTAAAGCCATGATACTTTACGAAGTGATCGGGAAATTGCTGATCGAAATTAACTATGGAACTCTTTAACTCCCACTTTTTAAAGCAGGTGTCAAGCGCTCTACCTTCGACTCGTACATATCAGAAGCAAAGATGTACGTTTTGACGGCCAAGATAGACATCCTGAGACCCAAGATGTACATCCTGACGGCCAAGACGTACATCCTGAGCTCAAAGATGTACATCTTTACAGCCAAGATAGACATCCTGAGCTCCAAGATGTACATCTTGGAGAAACTGTCTAAGTATAGGTGCAAATTGGAAGCTGAAACAGCCTTTGGGAGGAAGAAATTACTTCTTCTTCTTTTTCTTCAGGATATCGTGACCGGCTTTGTCGCGTTTGGTTTGAAGGTATTTGGTGTTGTGAGGATTAGATGGCACTTCTATACCCACATTGTCAACTATCTCAAGGCCATAACCTATCAGCCCCACGCGCTTTTTAGGGTTGTTAGTTATAAGGCGCATTTTGGATATGCCCAAATCGTTCAGGATTTGTGCGCCCACCCCGTAATCGCGGGCATCCATAGGCAAACCCAGTTGAATGTTGGCTTCGTACGTATCAAAACCCTGTTCCTGAAGTTGATACGCTTTCAGTTTGTTGAGCAGACCGATACCGCGTCCTTCCTGCTGCATGTAAAGGACTACTCCTTTACCTTCTTTTTCAATCATCTGCAAAGCGGTATTAAGTTGGTCGCCACAATCGCAGCGAAGCGAACCGAGGATATCGCCTGTTAGGCACGATGAGTGCACACGCACCAGCACGGGTTCGTTAGGTTTCCACGAGCCTTTGATAATGGCCAGGTGCGGTTCGGGAGCACCCGGCTGCGTGTAGGCGCGCACCTGGAAGTTGCCGAATTTAGATGGCATATTCACTTCCACTTCGCGGTTAATGATGCGCTCGTGCTTCATTTTATATTCTATCAGGTCTTTGATAGAAATGATGGACAGCTTATGCTTTTTTGCAATTTTGAGTAGTTCGGGAAGGCGGGCCATGGAGCCGTCTTCGTTCATGATTTCAACCAACACACCGGCAGGTTCGTAGCCGGCCATTACTGCTAAATCAATCGTAGCTTCGGTGTGGCCCGCTCTGCGGAGCACTCCGCCATGTTTGGCGCGAAGCGGGAAGATATGACCGGGCTTTGCGAAGTCTTCGGGCTTGGCATCGGGGTTTATCAGGCGCTGAATAGTTTTTGAACGGTCGTGAGCCGATATACCGGTGGTGCATCCGTGGCCAAGCAAATCAACAGAAACGGTAAAGGCAGTTTCGTGGTGAGAGGAATTGCTTTGCACCATAAGCGGTAGCTGCAGGCGGTCGCAAATTTCATCCGACATGGGCATACAGATAAGTCCGCGGCCAACAGTTGCCATAAAGTTTATGATTTGCGGGGTTACGTGGCGGGCGGTGGTGATGAAATCGCCTTCGTTTTCGCGGTCTTCGTCATCAACCACAATAATCAGTTTGCCTTTCTTAAGGTCGCTTATAGCTTGAGGAATAGTATTAAGTTTAGAGCCCTTGCTCGCTGAAGAGGTTGTCTTTGTGTTTTTTGCTTTATTGACTTTGCTTTTATCTTTCATTACTACGTATTTGATTTTTGTTGGTGTTTAAGTCACCATTTAATGGGTTGCGGATATATTTCTTTCAGTCGGGTTCCAGGCATTTGTTTTTATTCCTTTCATATACATTACAAATCCTTTTGCCAGTGCAATGTTCATGATTATAAAGTAAGAAGCAAAGCGCAAAAGTATTAAATGAAAACCCATGCGCTTCAGCAGCGTATCTATAACGGGCGAAAGCAGAAGCAAGTTCTGCACCACAAATGCGAAAAGGTAAAATTGGCTGAAAGGCAACAGGAAGATATTGGCGATGTATGCCAAAAGGATAAGTAACGGACCCGCCCAGCGTATTACTTTATGCGAGAAGAAACAAAAAGCTACCGCATTGAAACGGAAAAGAAGATGGGAATAGGAGCGGAGGTTTTGAAAATTTCCTGCCTGTATGCGCGCCTTGCGGTTAAATTCGTTAGCCACTTCATTCGATACATCTTCATAGCAAACGGCTTTTCTTTCGAGGATAGCTTTTTTGTTTTTGGAAAGTATGTTCAGGCTTAAATAAAAATCATCTACAATATAATTTGCAGGAATGGGAAGCCAACCGCCTGCCCGTATGGCATAACAACCGCCAAAAGCGCCAATCATGGCGCCCCAGTTAAGCCCCTCAAGATATTTAGTAGTGTTCTCGATAGTGATGTATGATTTTTCCTGGAAAGAAATGCCGGTATTCATTACTCCTTTGTTGAGGATGTTAGCACCTGTCTGCCAGATAGTTTCATTTTTAAAATGCTTTACCAGTTGGTAGATAGTATCGGGCGTGAACATGACATTGGCATCGGTGAAAACGAAAACATCATGGCTGCGGTCCAGCGTTGCTTCTTCTATCTTGCTGATTAACTTGTTGAGCACATTCGGCTTGCCGCTGCGCTCGCTGAAAGGAAAGAAGGCAAGCGAAGCATATTTTGCCGCAAACTCCTGCACAATGCTGTTGGTATTGTCGGTTGAATAATCGGAACC
>JAZKEP010000233.1:642-7853 GCA_040387015.1 Bacteroidota bacterium | reverse complement strand
AAAGAATATTCAAGCGGCACAGTTTCATCCTCCTTACCGCTAATAAGCAGCACCGGCACTTTAGATTTTTCCAGCACCTTCGATTTATCCGTCCGTTTCATCATGGCATTGTTAGCCGCTATGAGTGCTTCGGCTGAATACTTTTCTGCCTTCGAAATAAAATCATTCACCAAACGTGTGTTTTTCTTTTTAAAAGAAGCATGAAAGAGTTTGCCGTATAGCTCACGCACAAAAACTTTGGTTCCATGCTTTGCTATGTGCTCGCTTGTCTTTTTCCGTCCCGCTTTTTTTTCTGCTGAATCTGCGTAGCAATGCGAATTGATTAAGCCGATACCTTTCAGCAGGGAAGGATGCTTTTCGGCAAAATGAAGAGCCACATATCCGCCCATCGAATGGCCAAGCAGGATACACTCCTTCACCTTTTCCTTTTTCAGCATTAAATAAATTTCGTGGGCGTAGTACTCCATCGAAATTTTCGACTTGGCCACTTCCAATTCCGATTTTCCGAAACCTTCCAGGTCGGGTACTATCACTTTATAGTCCTTCGACAAAGCCTTTGCTGCACCTTGCCACATAGTTCCGTCTTCCACAAAGCCGTGGATGAGCACCACCACTTTTCCTTTACCGCTTGTTTTGTAATACATACCTCAAATGTAACAGGTTATCAAAATATTTATTTTCGTCAACTTAAATTCACCCTATGCGTACCTTTGTATTCGTCTTCTCCTTTCTATTATCTGCTTATCACCCGCTGCTCGCTCAACAAACTACTTTTAAAACCAACGGCCCCGATGATTACCGCGAAGGCGTTCATGCATTTACGAATGCCACTATCTGGAAAAACTATAATACTAAGATTGAGTCCGCCACACTGCTTATAAGCGAAGGTAAAGTGGTAGAAGCAGAAAAGAAAGTTTCTATTCCCAAAGGTGCTATTGTTCATGACATGGCAGGCAAGTTCATTTATCCTTCTTTCATTGATATTTTTTCGGACTACGGAATGCCCGAAGTTCAAAAACCAAAGAATCAGGAAGACCCGCAGATGGAATCGAACATGAAAGGGGCCTATGGATGGAACCAGACCATACATACCGATTTTTATTCATCGAAGAATTTTACTTCTAACGATAAAACCGCTGAAGAACTTCGCAAGCTTGGTTTCGGTACCGTGCTCACCCATCGCAAAGATGGTATTGCGAGGGGAACCGGAAGCGTGGTAACGCTGGCTAACGACAAAGAAAATTTTGTATTGCTGAAACCGGATGCCAGCGCGCATTACTCTTTTAAAAACGGAAGCTCTACGCAGGATTATCCAAGTTCACTGATGGGAAGAATTGCGCTGCTGCGTCAAACTTATTATGATGCACAATGGTATAAATCAGCAAGCGATAAAAAGGAGTTCAACATCAATTTAGAAGAGTGGAACAAGCAGCAAGCGCTGCCTCAGATTTTTGATGCAAGCGGCAACTGGTCAAAAATTCTTCGTGCCGATAAAGTGGGAGATGAGTTTGGTGTGCAATACATTATTAAAGCAAACGGTGATGAATACCAGCGTGCCGAAGAAATAAAAAAAACAAATGCGAAGCTTGTTACTTCTCTCAACTTTCCCCAAGCATATGAAGTAGAAGATCCTTATAAAGCACTTTGGATTTCGCTGGAGGATTTGAAGCATTGGGAACTAGCCCCTACCAATTGCGCAGCACTCGCTAAAGCCGGAATTGATTTTTCGCTTACTACTTCTGATTTGGAAAAGAAAGAGGACTTTCTGTCTAACCTTCGCAAAGCGGTGAAGTATGGATTAGATTCTACTACTGCCTTGAAATCGCTCACTTATAATCCCGCCACCTTTTTGAGTGTGTATGACAAGGTGGGTTCGCTGGATGCAGGAAAGCTTGCAAACTTCTTTATTACCTCCAAGCCTTTGTTTGATGACAAGTGCGAAGTGAATGAGAACTGGATTCAGGGGAAACGCTATGAGATAAAAGCTTTTGATCAGAAAGATATTCGCGGAGAATATGAATTGGTTATTGCAGGAAAAGAAATTACAAAGGCTACCTTAAAACTATCTGGAGATATGGCTGCGCCCAAAGCCAATCTTTCATTTTACGATTCTTCAAAACCGGAAGTAAAATTTTCTTACAAAGATAAGGACATCGCATTGTCATTCATTACCCCGGCTATAAAAAAGGAAGACAGGCAAGGGAAAGTTCGGTTAACCGGAACTATAGATTACGACAAAAAAATCTGGGTTGGTAAAGGAGAATTAGCGAATGGGGAATGGGTTGCCTGGAGCGCCACACAAACTAAAGGCCCGGAGGCTGATACAACAAAACCGAAGAAAGACTCTGCTGATGTGCTAAAGAATTTGGGCAAAGTGACCTTTCCTTTTATGGCCTATGGCAATGAACAAATTCCATTGCAAGAAAACTATTTGCTGAAAAATGGAACCGTCTGGACAAACGAAGCAGAAGGAAATGTTTCCAACACCGATGTAGTTATCCGCAGCGGCAAAATCTCAGCAATAGGAAAGAATCTTGCCTGTGCCGATTGCAAAATTATTGATGCCACTAACAAATTTATAACCAGCGGAATTATTGATGAGCACAACCACATTGCTATTTCCGAAGGGGTGAACGAAGGAGCCGAAGCAAGCAGTGCTGAAGTTCGCATAGGAGATGTGGTGAATAGCGAAGACATTAATATGTATCGGCAGTTGGCAGGCGGGGTTACTGCTGCGCAATTGTTACACGGCTCCGCTAATCCTATTGGGGGACAAAGTGCGCTGGTAAAGTTTCGCTGGGGATGCGCACCTGAGAAGTTAAAAATAGAAGGTGCTGACGGCTTCATCAAATTTGCGTTAGGCGAAAATGTAAAGCAGAGTAACTGGGGCGATAAGAATACTGTGCGCTATCCGCAAACGCGAATGGGAGTAGAGCAGACGTATAATAATTACTTTACAAAAGCCGCAGAGTATCAGAAACAATGGAATGCTTACAATGCAACGAAAGTGAAAGGAGTTTCTCCCAGAAGAGATATAGAGTTAGATGCTCTTTCAGAAATACTGAACAAAAAACGGTTTATCACTTGCCACAGTTACGTGCAAAGCGAAATAAATATGCTGATGCATGTGGCGGATAGTTTTGGATTTAAGGTAAACACCTTCACACATATTCTTGAAGGCTACAAAGTGGCAGACAAAATGAAAGCGCACGGTGCGTATGCTTCTACTTTTGCTGATTGGTGGGCTTACAAGTATGAAGTGATTGATGCCATTCCATATAACACCGCTATTCTTACAAAAGCAGGAATCACTACCGCAGTAAATTCAGATGATGCGGAAATGGCGCGCAGGTTAAATCAGGAGGCTGCCAAGAGCATTAAGTACGGGGGCTTAAGCGAAATTGAAGCTTGGAAAACAGTGACCTTAAATCCCGCAAAGATGCTTCACCTCGATAACCGCACAGGCTCTATTAAAGCAGGTAAAGATGCCGATGTAGTGGTATGGAGTGATAATCCGCTTTCGATTTATGCGAAGGCAGAAAAAACTTTTGTGGATGGAATTTTATTCTTCGACATTGATAAGGATTTACAGAAACGGGAAGAGATAAGCAAAGAACGCGCGCGCTTGATTCAGAAAATGTTAGATGACAAAAAGGGTGGTGCATCAACCCAGGAACCTGCTAAAAAGGATAAACGAGCCTATAGCTGTGGCGAAGATCACGATCATTAAAAAAATATTCAACCCGGAAACAATGGAAAACGTAAAAAAAATTCTAATCACAGTATGGTTGTTGGCAATTGGTCATTGGTCATTTTCCCAATCGGATGTTCCTGCGCCCGCACCTAAACAAATGCAAAGCGTTTATCTTACCCATGCAACAGTTCATGTTGGAGATGGAAAAGTTTTGCAGAATGCAACTGTAGGCTTTGCTAATGGCAAAATTATTTTGGTGGCAGAGAACCCTTCCTTCAAAACCGATGAAACTATGGGTAAGGTGATTGACTGCACCGGCAAGCATATTTATCCGGGCATCATTGCACTTAACACAAGAATTGGATTGGCTGAAATTGAGGCAGTGCGATCCACCAACGATTATGCAGAGGTTGGCTCCTACAATACCAATGTCAGATCAATTATTTCTTACAATACAGATTCACGTGTTACACCTACGGTGCGTAGCAATGGAATATTATATGCTCAAATAGTTCCTGCCGGAGGAACTATCTCGGGAACTTCATCTCTCGTTCATCTAGATGCCTGGAACTGGGAAGATGCGTTGGTTACAGAAGATGGTATCTGGCTTAACTGGCCTTCAACCATAACACACGGCAGGTGGTGGGAGGGTGAGGCATCTAAACCAAATAAAGATTACGATAAGCAGGTAAAAAATATTAAGGACTATTTCAGCGAGGCAAAAAGTTATCTTGAGACGTTATTGCATGAAAAAGAAAATCTTCGTTTTGAAGCAATGAAGGATTTGTTGGCTGGAAAGAAAAAGCTTTTTGTTCGTGTCAATCGCGCACAGGAAATTCTTCATGCCATTCAATTTGCCGAGGAATTTAAGTTACAGTTGGTTGTAGCGGGCGGTGTTGAGAGTTGGATGGTTGCAGATGAGCTGGCGCAGAAAAAAATTCCTGTAATACTGAGCGAAACCCATGATCTTCCTGTAAGTGACGATGCCGATATTGATCAGCCGTTTAAAACACCCGCACAGCTGCAAAAAGCAGGAGTACTTTTTAGCCTCAGCATCCCAAATGGTTTTTGGCAAGAGAGAAATTTAATGTTTATGGCAGGTACTGCCGTAGCTTACGGATTAACTAAAGAACAGGCCTTATCGGCTATTACTTCCGCACCCGCTAAAATTGTTGGTGCCGATGCTCAGATAGGAACACTTGAAAATGGTAAAGCTGCTTCGTTGATAGTTTCGACAGGTGATGTGCTTGATATGCAAACTTCGAACATCGAATACGCTTTTATTGATGGCCGTCAGATTAATTTGAACAACAAGCAGAAAGAACTGAATTCAAAATTTATGAAGAAGTACGGGTTGAATTGACAACCGCTTCTAATCAACAATGAACTTCTTTAATTTTCTGTCAGTTTCAGTTTTTATTTCGAGGATATAAACTCCTTTCGAAAAGTCACTCACTTCTATTTCAGCAATATGCATTCCCGAGATTTCCAAGGAGCGATTAAGGGATTTTACTTCCTGACCTAAAAGATTGGTAATACGAAATTCTGTTTTGCCTGAACGAAGCGTTTCATACATCACATTCAAAATATCTTTAGCAGGGTTAGGAGAAATAAAAATACCCTGCATGGCGAAAGAAGATTTTATTCCTGTAGTAACACAATGCCCTACGTAATAACTTGTTACTCCGCCAAAACTTTCGGCTTCGCAGGCATTAATATAGGTAACACTATCGCAGCCACACACGGCAACAGGAGGAACGAAATCGCAACACAAGGGGAAGCCACACAACAAAGTTGAGTCAATGCAGTTGTGAGTAATAAAAACCGTATCGCAAAACTGAGATGTGCAATTATTATTTGTAGTGATGGTAAGACAAACGATATACGTACTGTCGTAAGCATAAACATGTATGGGGTCTTGTTGGAAGGATACATTGCCATCACCAAAATTCCATAGATAAGTGGCAATAGGAACCTGTGCAACAGATGTATTTCCAAAGGTTACGGTATCAATATACTTATTGAAATAAAAACCAGCACGGCAGGTATCTGCACACACACCCTGGGTCCAGTTTGTTACTCCGGCAATAGAAGCCAAACATGAATTGTCATAAGTAATATCGTTACATCCGCAAACCGGGTCGTAAATTGCAGGACAGGTACAAGTATCGCAAATAAGAGATGTGTCTATACAACTTCTTGAGCTATCAATAATTACAATGGCTTGACAAATACTGTCTAAGCAGATACTGCCTGCAGTATCTACAGAAATAATCTTGAGGCAGGCTGTATACGTACCGGGGGCAATATAGGTCATAACGGGATTTTGCTGATTGGATGAACTACCGTTTGAAAATGTCCATTCCCAATCGGTAATGTTTGTGCCGGTTGAAATATCCTGGTACTGAATGGTTGCAGGAGCCATTGTTGTGCCCGAATAATAGAAATTTGCTTTACAAGAAGTATCCGGACATAAGCCTTGAGTCCAGTTTAACAGGCCTGCGTTATAAGCTAAACAAGGGTTGCTATACGTGACTCCATTGCAACCGCACACAGGGTCATATTGCAAGAGACAAATACAGGTATCGCAAATCTGTGCTGAATCAATGCAACTTGTTGGCGAAGGACAGGAGCCGGGCAAATAGCTTGTTATACCGGCATTATAAGCTTCGCATGAATTGTCGTAAGTAATACCATCACACCCACACACCGGATTGTAGGGAACTATACAGATACAAGTGTCGCAAATCTGTAGTGAATCAATACAATTGCTTCGGTTAGAATATTTCAACTCCCGATGGTCTTCAATACTCGGAATCTGGCTGTAAGAAAAACAGTAAGCAAAAAGAAGTATAGATGAGAGTAATATGCTTTTCATAAAATAACGTTTGGTAAATTTAGAATGTATTTAAAAAACTGGAAAAGTACAATAAGCGTTGCCTTTAAGGAAACATTTTCCCGCCTTGATTTTGTTTTGGTTGTTATTGTCAAGTGCCCCTGTCTATGGTCAACCTTTGAGTGGGCAAAGCCAAAACCCTTAGCTATGCAACTCACAGGTGCCAATTCCCCTCTATTCTTTTAGCTGAATCACTCGTTTTGTTTTTTTTGATCCTGTCCGGGTTAATTGCTAGCTTCGGTTATTCATTCCAGTCACGTAATTAACACACCTTCAAAATTTTACATTTCTGTGACACTTCATAAAATTAAACGACATACTTTTATCGCCTAAATCTTTCACCATGAAAAAAATGAATACACTATGCGCAGTACTGGCTATCAGTATTGCTTCTATTACCCTCCAGGCACAGCAGACGTACGATCCCTGCGGCACAATGGAATATCTGAACGAACAATTACTGGCAGATCCGGGCCTTGCGGGGCGGATGCAGCAGATAGAGCAGCAGGTGCAGCAATATGTTCAGAGTAATCCGAACGGGAATTCAAGGGCGGTAATTACCATACCCGTAGTGGTGCACGTGGTTTACAGGACTGCTGCAGAGAATATTTCGGATGCGCA
>JAZKEP010000233.1:0-632 GCA_040387015.1 Bacteroidota bacterium | reverse complement strand
TAAGATAACTTAATTGTCTTTTTGCCCCTGTAGAATTCATGCGCAGATTAACCAGTTAAACCTCGACTTTGCGCGTTTAAATACAGATGCCGTTAATACTCCTTCTGCTTTTGCGGGTGTTGCAGCCAATACGAATATTCAGTTTTGCCTGGCAGTACGCGATCCTAACGGTGTAGCTACAACAGGAATAGTACGTAAATCAACGACCGCTACTTCCTTCACTTATAATGACGCAGTTAAGAGCGCGTCTACCGGGGGAGCTAATCCATGGCCATCGTCCCGCTATCTGAACTTCTGGTCTTGTAACACGGGAGGCTCATTGCTTGGCTATGCTCAATTCCCGGGTGGCTCCTCTACAACGGATGGTGTGGTGGTTCTGTATTCTACTATAGGCAGCATGGTTACTCGGGGTACAAAAGCCACTTATGATTTTGGGCGGGTAGCGACTCATGAAGTAGGACACTGGGTAAATCTTCGTCACATATGGGGCGATGAGACGGCTTGTATCGGCTCCGACAATGTGGGAGATACACCTAATCAGTCAGATAAAAACTTTTTCTGTCCTTCTTTTCCGCGCACTGATGCATGCAGCCCTTCTCCAGGCGTTATGTTCATGAACTATATGGATTACA